>CAYLNA010000115.1:0-5942 GCA_964384665.1 uncultured Desulfovibrionaceae bacterium
CGTTCTTCCTGGCGCAGCTGGCGGCGCATCTGGGCTTCGCGGTTGCGGCGTTCTTGTGTGGGCGTTTCCAGGATCAGGCTCGGGACGGGCGTGGGTTTTTTGTCCGGGCCCAGGGCGACAAAGGTCAGATAGGCCGAGGCCGCATGGCGCACCTCGCCGGTGAACAGGTTTTCCACTTCCACCCGCACGCCGATTTCCATGGAATTGCGGCCAACCATGTTCACGCTGGCATGCAGGAGCATCAGTTCGCCCACATGCACCGGGGCCTTGAACTCCATGCGGTCGATGCTGGCCGTGACCACGCTTTGGCCCCGGGCGTGGCGCATGGCGCAGACCGCCCCGGCCAGATCGATCTGTTTCAGGATGACTCCGCCGTGGACGTTGCCGGCCGGGTTGGCGTCCTCGGGCAATGGGCGGTGGGTCATGATGGTGGCGCTATCGCTGACTCTGCGGGCCGTGGGCGTGGTCATCAGATTCGTCCTTCCTCCAGGCCGTGGCAGGCGACCTGGGAGCCGTTGACTTGCGGCCGCAGGACCGGGATTTCCTGGCGGCAGCGGTCAGCCGCGTGGGGGCAGCGGGTGTGGAAGACGCAGCCCGTGGGCAGGTTGATGGGCGTGGGCACCTCGCCCTTGAGGCGGATGTGTCCGAAGCCCTTGGACCCGAGCTTGGGGATGGCCGAGAGCAGGGCGCGGGAATAGGGGTGCAGGGGCTGGCTGTAGAGGCTGTCCTTGCTGGCCAGTTCGCACAGGGTCCCCAGATACATGACGGCCACGCGCGTGCTGATATGCTCCACCACGGACAGGTCGTGGGTGATGAACATGTAGGTCAGGCCGAAGCGCTCCTGGCAGTCCATGATCAGGTTCAGGATCTGGGCCTGGATGGACACATCCAGGGCCGAGATGGGCTCGTCGGCCACGATGAATTCCGGGTCGACCATGAGCGCCCGGGCGATGCTGATGCGCTGGCGCTGTCCGCCCGAGAATTCGTGCGGGAAGCGTCCGGCCCAGGCCGGGTCCACGCCGACCTGCTGCATGACAGCCGCCACTTTGTCCTGGACCTCGGCCGTGGACAGGTTCGGAAAATGGAAGTGGGTCGGCTCTTCCAGGATCTGGCGCACGGTCATGCGCGGATTGAGAGACGCGTAAGGGTCCTGGAAGACCATCTGCATCTTGCGGCGGAAGGGCAGCATGGCGGCGTGGGACAGGTTGTCGACGCGGTCGCCCCGGAAGAAGATTTCACCGCTGGTGGGCGGGTAGAGGCCAAGCACGGTCCGGCCCAGAGTGGACTTGCCGCAGCCCGACTCCCCGACCACGGACAGGATCTCGCCCTGCGCGATGTCCAGGCTGACGCCGTTGATGGCCTTGACCGTGGTCGTGGTCAGGGTCGGGCGGCCGCCGGCAAAGCTGATCCGGTCCAGGAAGCCGCCGGAAATGTCGAAATGCTTCACCACGTTGGTGAGGCGGACAAGGGTAGTGTTTGGTGTCATGCGTTCGTGGCTCCGGCGTGGAGATGGCAGGCGACCAGACCCGTGGCCGCATCCCCAAAAAGCGGGGGTGTGACCTTGCGGCAGATGTCCATGGCGTGTTCGCAGCGCGGATGAAAGGCGCAACCGGCCGGGATGCTGGTCAGGTTGGGCATCATGCCCGGAATCTGGTGCAGGCGTTTTTCTCCGGCCGCACCCTGGGGCAGGGCCTTGATCAGGCCCCGCGTGTACGGGTGACGCGGGGCGGACACGATGGCCTCGGTCGGTCCCTGCTCGACGATGCGCCCGGCGTACAGGACGCAGATTTTTTCGGTCACCTGCGAGACCACACCCAGATCGTGGGTGATGAGAATGAGACCCATGTTATCGTTTCGGCACAGCTCCAGAAGCAGGGCCATGACCTCGGCCTGGATGGTCACGTCCAGGGCCGTGGTCGGCTCGTCGGCGATGATCAGGCTGGGGTTGGTCAGCAGCGAAATGGCGATGACCACGCGCTGGCGCATGCCGCCGGAGAGTTCATGCGGATACTGGCCCAGGCGTTTGGCCGGTGAGGAAATATAGACCTTGGACAATTTTTCCAGGGCGATTTCCCGGGCATGGGCCGGGCTGACCTTGTTGTGGGCCAGGATGGTCTCGACCATCTGCGTGCCGATGGTCAGGACCGGATTGAGGGTCATCATCGGGTCCTGGAAGATCATGCTGATGCGGTTGCCGCGGATGTCGCGCATCTGCTCCAGGGGGTAGCTGCTTATTTCCTCGCCCTCGAACAGGACCCGGCCCGAGGCGATGAAGCCCGGTTTGCTGATCAGGTTGATGATGGAAAAGCCGGCCACGGATTTGCCCGCCCCGGATTCGCCCACCAGCCCCATGCGCTCGCCCGGAGCGAGGGTGAAATTGATGCCGTTTAACGCCGTCAGGTCGCCCCCGCGCAGCCGGAATTTGACCACCAGGTCCTGAACATCGAGAAGTGTGGTCATCGGCCTAGCCCTTGTAAAGTTTGGGGTTGAGGACATCCTGCACCCAGTCGCCCAGCAGGTTGATGACCAGGATCAGAAGCACCAGCAAGAAGCCGGGGAACATGGTGATCCACCACGAGCCGCTGAAAATGTAGTCAAAGCCCGCGTTGATGAGCGACCCCAGCGACGGTTTGGTGATGGGCATGCCCAGCCCCAGGAAGGACAGGGCCGCCTCGCTCATGATGGCGTGGGCCACCTGCACCGTGGACAGAACCAGAATGGGCGACATGGTGTTGGGCAGGATGTGCCGCCACATGATCCGGCTTGACGGCAGGCCCATGACGCGGGCCGCCTCCACGTATTCCTTCTTCTTTTCGGCCAGGACCGAGGCCCGCACCGTGCGGGCGTATTGCGGCCACTCGGCGATGCCGATGACCAGGACCAGGAAGGGCACGGCCATGCTTTCGAAGGCGGCCACGCCGAAGACGGCCTGGAAGATGGCGGAGAGGAAGATGGCCACCATCAGGGTCGAAAAGCTGAGCTGCACGTCGGCCATGCGCATCAGGAAATTGTCGACACGGCCGCCCTTGTAGCCGGCGACAAGGCCGAGCACGATGCCGATGGCCGCCTGCAGGGCCACGGCCCCGACGCCGATAATGATGGAGATGCGCATGCCGTAGAGCATGGTGCTGAGCATGTCCCGGCCTTGGGCGTCGGTGCCCAGCAGAAATTTTTGATCCGCGTTGTCCATCCAGGCTGGCGGAAGCTCCGAGTCCATGATGTCGATGGTCGTGGTGTCGTAGGGATCATGGGGGGCGATGACCGGCGCGCCAAAGGCGGCCAGGGTCAGGATGGCCAGGGTGATGAAGCTGGCCATGGCCACGGGGTCGCGCAGAAAACTGTACAGGGCGTAGGAGCCCCGGAACGTGTGCCAGAGTCGCATTTATTTCCTTCCTGTGATGCGGACCATGGGGTTGACCAGTCCGTAGATGATGTCGACCACGGTGTTGACCACCACGAAGATGATGCCGACGAAAATGAGGTAGGCCACCAGGAGCGAGGTGTCGGCCCGCTCCACGGCCTCAAGAAAAAGAAAACCCAGCCCGCCCCACTGAAAGACCGTCTCGGTCAGGATGGTGAAGGCGATCATGGTTCCGATCTGCACGCCGCCCACGGTGATGACCGGCAGGAGCGTGTTTTTGAAGGCGTGCACGAACCAGATGCGCACTCGCGGCAGACCTTTGGCCCAGGCGAATTTGACGTACTCGGTCTGGAGCACTTCCATCATTTCCGAGCGGATCAGGCGGACGAAGAGCGGCAGCATGAGCGCGGTCAGGGCCGTGGCCGGGAGGATGAGGTGCTTCAGGCCATCCACGGTCAAAAGGCCCGATTCCCAGCCCCAGATATTCACGGTTTCGCCTCGGCCGTAGGACGGCAGCCAGTTCAGCTGGATGGAGAAAACATAGATGAGCAGGATGGCGATGAGAAAGATGGGCACGGACACGCCGATGGTGCTGAAACCCATGATCAGGCGCGAAAGCAGACGTTTGGGATAGATGGCGCTGTAGATGCCCATGGGGATGGACAGGAGCACGACGAAGATCGAGCAGACCAGGACCAGTTCCAGGGTGGCCGGAGCCTTGCTCAGGATGACCTCCATGGCCGGCTTCTTGTAAAAAAAGGACTGTCCGATGTCGCCGTGCATGGCGCCTCCCAGGAAGCGCACATACTGGGTCAGGAAGGGGTCGTTCAGGCCCAGTTTCTCGCGGATGGCGTCGCGCTCGGCGGCGGAAACCGAAATGCCGGTCAACTCGCGCACCGGGTCGCCGACATTCTGCTTCAGGGCGAAGCCGATGCAACTGATGATGAGCATGACCACGATGGCCTGAAGGACGCGGCGGACAATGAATGCGAACATGGCGGATCCGTTGCTGTCCGAACGGCCGTGAGATTTGGCCGGTCGAATCGTGAAGAGTATTCAAAAAAGGGCAGGCCCACAAAAAGCCTGCCCCGCGTACACGCTGTTTGCCCTTGGATCAAGCACTTCAATGTCTTCGGGCGTAAACTATTACCGATCGGCCCGATTGCGCGAGCCTCGGGCCGGTCGGCCGTGATGGGGACTATTCCACAACCAGGTCGCCCAGGTAGGGGAAGTCCATGATGTTGACCACGGGTTCGATGTTCACGCCCTTCTTGGCGGCCCAGGACAGATTCTGCCAGTGCAGGGGCACGTAGGCGGCGTCCTCGTAGGCGATCTTTTCCACTTCCTGGAGCAGGGCCTTGCGCTTGGCGCGGTCGTTTTCGACGTTGGCCTTGTTGACCAGCTCATCCAGCTTGGCATTGCAGTAGTTGCCGCTGTTGTACTGGCCCTTGCCGGTTTCCTTGTTCGGGCACATGAGCAGGTATTCGGAGTAGTTGGCGGAGTCTTCGGTGTCGGAGTGCCAGCCGACCATCTGGATGTCGGCCACCTGGGCGTCGAACTCATCCCAGTACTGGGCCTTGGGCATGGTCTTCAGACTGACCTTGATGCCGATCTTGGAGAGCATGGAGACAACGGCTTCGGCGATTTTTTCGTCGTTCACGTAGCGGTTGTTGGGGGCGATCATGGTCGCCTCAAAGCCCTTCTCGAAGCCGGCTTCCTTCATCAGCTGTTTGGCCTTGGCCAGATCGAAGCGGGGCTTGAGGCCATCGACATAGCCGTCGAAGCCCTCGGGGCCCTGCTGCTGGGCCACGGTGGCCGTACCCTTCATGATTTTGGCCACGATGCCGGCGTTGTCGATGGCCGCGACAATGGCCTGGCGGACCTTCGGGTTGGCGAATTCGGGCTTTTTCTTCTGGTTGAGCTGAAAAGTGATGATGCGGCTGCCGGCCATGCTGACCAGATTGACGTCCTTGTTGGTTTCCAGACGCTCGAAATCCTGGGGCGGCACCGGGGCGATGAAGTCCACGTCGCCGGAAAGCAGGGCGGCGGTGCGGGTCGCGTTTTCCTTGATGGGCGTCAGGATGATCTCACTGACGTTGCCCTTGGACTCCTTGTCCCAGTAGTCGGCGAAGCGGGTGTAGACCATCTTCACGCCGTGCTCGCGGTGGGTGACCTTGAAGGGGCCGGTGCCGGACTCGTTCTGGTTGGCGAAGGAGTATTCGGTCTTGATGATGGCGTCTTTGGGCTGACCCTTGTCATCCGTTCCCGTGTAGAACTTGGAGTCCATGGGGAAGATGTAGGTGGCCATGTTTTCCACCAGCGGGTAGGGCTCGGTGGTGATGATGTCGATGGTATGGTCATCGATGATCTTGGGCGCGGCAAAGGACGTGAACAGGCCCTTGAAGTCCTCGCTCTTTTTCAGGCGGTCCATGGTCCAGGCCACGTCGGCGGCGGTGAAGGGATTGCCGGAATGGAACTTCACGTCCTTGCGCAGGTGAAAGCGCACGGTCAGCGGATCGATGCGCTCCCATTTGGTGGCCAGGCGCGGCTCGAACTTCATGTCCTTGGTCCAGCGGATGAG
>CAYLNA010000116.1:0-2275 GCA_964384665.1 uncultured Desulfovibrionaceae bacterium
GGGCCTCGCGCTATTCGCCGGCCCAAAACGGCGGCGTGGCCACGCCCTGCCGGGCGGTCCTGCCCATCCGCTTCACCCTGAAAAGCTAGACGCGGCAGGCTTGCAGAGCGCGATCACGAAGCATGAGTAATTTAAAAGCGCTATTTGACTTCTATAAACTACAACCGTATGAACACGACGACACTGCATCGAGGAATCCCGGCTGGGCACGGAGCGCGCTCCGAAAAAACCGGGACCGAGCACACCACAAACGGAAAGGAGCGAGCAATGCGGGGAGGTCTTTGGACGCGGGCGTGCGTGACGGCGTGCCTGGGCGTGATGATGGGGTGGGGACCGGCCTGGGCCGGGGACAACGCGACCCAGAACCAGGGCGCGTTCAGTCTGGGTGAAATCGAGGTCGTGGAGCAGAGCGACGGCTCACCCAACGTGTCGGTGCAGCGCGTGGACGAACAGACCATGCGCGCCTTCAATGCCGACACCGTGGACCAGGCCGTGAACATGCTCCCCGGCGTGACCCTGTCCAAATTCGGAGCCCGCAACGAACGCATGATCTCCGTGCGCGGCATGGACCAGAAGCATGTGCCCGTCTACATGGACGGCATCCCGATCTACGTGCCTTACGACGGCTATCCGGACCTGAGCCGCTTCAACACCTACGACCTGGCCAATATCACCGTGTCCAAGGGTTTTTCCTCGGTCCTGTACGGTCCCAACACCATGGGCGGAGCCATCAACCTGGTTTCCAAACGGCCGGCCAGGGAATTCGAGGCGACCACGGGTTTCGGTGTGGGCTCCTATTCCTACAACGGCTATCTGAACATGGGCACCAATCAGGGCCTGTGGTATCTCCAGGGCGGCTTTTCCCACGCCAATTCCGACGCCTACCCGCTGTCCGGCGATTTCGAGGACGCGGCCACCGAAAACGGCGGCGAACGCGAGAACTCCTACACCAAGGACACCAAGGGCAGCATCAAGTTCGGCTGGACCCCCAATTCCAAGGACGAGTACGCCCTGACCTACGTCAACCAGCACGGCAAGAAAGGCACGCCGCCCTACACCGGAACCAGTTCGTCCGTCACCCCGCGCTACTGGCGCTGGCCCTACTGGGACAAGGAAAGCGTCTACTTCAACTCCGAAACGTGGATGAGCGACGACTACTACGTCAAGACGCGCCTCTATTACGACGAATTCCAGAACAGTCTGTACAGCTACGACGACGATACCTACTCGACCATCACCAAAAAGTACGCCTTCAAAAGCGCCTACGACGACCACACCGTGGGCGGTTCCATGGAACTGGGAACCTATGCCCTGGAGAACCAGGAACTGAAAATGGCCCTGCACTACAAGAAGGACTACCACTCGGAATGGGCTCCGGACACGCCGGACGTGGAGATGGAGGAAGACCTGTTCTCCATCGGCCTGGAGGACACGATTCATTTCACGGACGAATTCTACGCCATCGCCGGAGTGGGCTATGACCATGTGGACACCAAGCAGGCCGACAACCTGGTGGGCGGCGTGATCTCGGAATTTCCGACGAACGACGCCGACGCCGTCAATCCGCAGCTCGGCCTGTTCTACAAGGTCTGCCCCGAAGGTCTGGCCCACGTCAGCGTGGCCATGAAATCCCGCATGCCGTCCATCAAGGACAAATTCTCCTACAAACTGGGCAAGGCCCTGCCCAATCCGGACCTCGATCCCGAACGCTCCGTGAACTATGAACTCGGCTACCTGCATACCTTCGCCGAACGCGTCACGCTGGAAGGCAATGTCTTCTTCAACGACATCACCGACTACATCCTGTACACGACCGTGCCCGATCCAAACGACCCGACCACGACCCTGAATCAGAACCGGAACATCGGCGACGTGGACATGTACGGCGTGGAACTGGGCGTCACGGCCAAAATCTGGGAACCGCTCACGGCAGGCGTGAACTACACCTATATCGAGTACGAGAACCACACCAACGACGACGAACTGCTGAACACGCCCTCGCACAAGGTTTTCGCCTACGTCGATTACCATCCCTGGGACCGCCTGGGGCTGATGGCCGATGTGGAGCACAATTCCGACCGCTTCAGCTCCACCGACGGCGAACGCGTCGCCGATGGCTACACCGTGGTCGGAGTCAAGGCGACCTATGAGTTCATGGACAAAAAGTTCATCGAAGCGGGCCTGAACAACCTCTTCGACACGGACTACGAAATCGACGAAGGCTACCCCGAAGCGGGTCAGACCTGGTTCGCCAATCTGCGCATGGAGTTTTGAA
>CAYLNA010000116.1:2375-3810 GCA_964384665.1 uncultured Desulfovibrionaceae bacterium
ATGGACCAGCAGGAATGGAACTATCGGGATTTTGACTGGAACCGGGTCTGGCGCGCCCACCACGCCCAAAAGGCCATGACCGAGCGCCACGGCCCCAATCATTGGGACAAGCGGGCCAAGGAATTCACCAGGGCCGTGACCCGTGGCGACTACGTGGAACAATTCCTGGGGTTGTGCGATGTCCGCCCCGAGGAATCGGTGCTCGACATCGGGGCCGCGGCCGGCACCCTGGCCGCGCCCCTGGCCGGACGCGCGACTTCGGTCACGGCCCTGGAGCCCTCGATCATGATGCGGGAACTGCTCCGCAAACGCTGCGCAAGCGAGGGCATCCGCAACCTCCGCGCCGTGGAGGGACGCTGGGAGGACGATTGGGACGCCCTGGGCATCGCGCCGCACGACGTGGCCATCGCCTCGCGCTCTCTCATCGTGAGCGACCTGAGCCTGGCCATCGCCAAGCTCCAGGCATACGCCCGCCGGCGGGTCTATCTCTCGACCCTGGTCGATGACGGTCCCTTTGACCGCAACCTGATCACGGCCGTGGGCCGCGAGTTCACGCCGGGCGTCGATTACATCGTGGTCCTCAATTATCTGCGCCAGATCGGGGTGTACGCGAACCTGGCCTTCACCACGCACCGGGAAGCGCGGCGGTTCGCCAGCCTGGACGAGGCCGTGACCGGCCTGTCCTGGATGGTCCACGACATCACGGACACGGAGCAGGACAGACTGCGGACCTATCTCGACGCCACCCTGGTCCGGACCGAAGGCGCGCTGTGTCTGCCCCGCGTGCGCACCGTGCGCTGGGCCGTCTTGTGGTGGGACAAGGAGGACGCATGCGAATCCTGCTGACATTCCGGCTCCTGGCCGTGTCCGTGGCGCTTCTGGCCGCGTGCGCGGCTCCGCTCCAGGCCATGGACATCACGGACATGGCCGGCCGCGCCGTGACCATTCCGGACGCAAGCACCAAGGTCTTCTGTTCCACGCCGCCGACCCTGCTCCTGCTCTACGCCCTGGATCCGAGCCTGGCCGCCGGACTGAACTTCGCGTTCACCGGCCGGGAGACGACCTATCTGCGCCCGGAATTCCTGAATCTGCCCGTGCTTGGCGGCTGGTTCGGCCAGGGGCAGACCCCGAACCTGGAAAGCGTCATGGCCGCCAATCCCGATTTCATCCTGACGTGGTCCTGGCGCACGTCCGCCGTGGACGAGGTCGTCGCAAAAACCGCCAAGACCATCAACCTGCCCGTGGTCTACGTCCGTCTGGACAGCCTGGAGGATTATGCCCAGGCCTTTGAATTTCTGGGCCGGATTCTGCACCGCGAGGCGCGCGGTCAGGCCCTGGCCCTGGCCGCCCGGCGCATGGTGGCCGAGGTCGAATCCGTGGTCGCGGCCATCCCGAAAGAAAAGCGCGTGTCCGTGTACTACGCCCAGGGCATGGA
>CAYLNA010000116.1:3910-5903 GCA_964384665.1 uncultured Desulfovibrionaceae bacterium
CCGCCGTCCTTCATGCGCATCCTGGGCCTGTGCTGGCTGACCAACAAGCTCTACCCGGAGCGTTATCCCAAGGACATGGTCGCCGAGACCAAGGCCTTCTACCGTCTGTTCCTGAACGTGGACCTGGACGACGCCCAGGCCCGCGCGGTGCTCGAACCATGACCATGCGCATGCGCGCCTTCGGGCTGCTGTTCCTGCTCTGCGCGGGCGTGACCGTCTCCCTGGGGTTGGGCCGCTATCCGGTCAGTCTGCATGACCTGGCGCTGTATCTCGGACTTGGAGCCGAGGCCGACCCGCAGCGGCTGCACATCATGCGCACCCTGCTCATCGAGGTGCGCCTGCCGCGCATCCTGGCCGCCATCTGCGTCGGCGCATCCCTGGCCGTGTCCGGGGCGGCCTTCCAGGCCATGTTCATCAATCCCCTGGTCTCGCCCGGCCTGCTCGGCGTCCTGGCCGGCGCGTCCCTGGGCGCGGCCCTGGGCATGGTCATGTCCACGCACTGGGCCGTGGTCCAGGCCAGCACCTTCGCCTGCGGCCTGCTGGCCGTAGGGCTGGCCATGCTCATGGCCCGGCTGTACCGGGGCGACCGGGTCCTGCTGCTGGTTTTAAGCGGCGTGGTCGTTTCGGCCCTGTTCACGGCGCTTTTGTCCATCGTCAAATATCTGGCCGATCCCTACAACCAGCTCCCGGCCATCATCTACTGGCTCATGGGCGGATTTTCCCTGGTCAGCCGGGAGTCCATGACCATCATGGCCCCGGTCATGGGGCTTGGCCTCGCCCTGATCCTGAGCCTTTCCGGCTACTTGAACGCCCTGACCATGGGCGACGAGGAGGCCAGGTCCCTGGGCGTGCGCGTGGCCCGGTTGCGCACCGTGCTGATCCTGGCCGCGACGCTGATCAGCAGCCTGACCGTGGTCGTCGGCGGCGTCATCGGCTGGGTCGGCCTGATCATCCCCCATGTCGGACGCATGCTGGTCGGGCCGGACAATCGCATCCTCCTGCCCGTATCCGCCCTGCTCGGAGCGCTCTACCTGCTCATGGTCGACAACCTGTCCCGGCTGGTCTTCCCGGTGGAGATTCCCCTGGGCATCCTGACCTCGCTCTTGGGCATTCCCGTTTTCGCCCTGGCCCTGCGCCGGGGCCGGGGCGGATGGAGCTGACATGGAAAAACTGCGCGCGGACTCCATTTCCTTCGGCTACACCGAGCGCCCGGTGCTGCGCGGCGTGTCCCTGACCGTGCGCCAGGGCGAGGTCGTCTCGCTGCTTGGCCCCAACGGCAGCGGCAAGACGTCGCTGCTCAAGATCCTGCTCGGGCTGCTCCGCCCGCGCCAGGGCGAGGCCTTCATCGACGGCCGCCCGGTTTCCGCCTGGACGCCGCGCGAGACGGCCAGACGCGTGGCCTACGTGCCCCAGGTGCACCGCACCCCCTTCGCCTTCCGGGTCCTGGACGTGGCGGCCATGGGCCGACTGGCCCACTGCGGCCTGTTCGGACGTCTTGGTGCCCAGGACATGGCCCTGGCCGAAGCCGCCCTGGACCGGCTGGGCGTCATTCATCTGGCCCAGGCCGGATACACCGAGATCAGCGGCGGCGAGCGCCAGCTGACCCTCATCGCCCGCGCCCTGGCCCAGGGCGCGCGGACCCTGATCATGGACGAACCCCTGAACGGCCTGGATTACGGCAACCAGATCCGGGTCCTGGAACAGATCACCAGCCTGGCCGCCGAAGGGTTTACCTTCGTGAAGACCACCCATTTTCCCGATCACGCCCTGTGGATGGCCTCCCGCGTCGTGCTCCTGCGCCGGGGGCGGATCATCGCCAACGGCCCGCCCGCCGAGGTCATGAACGCCCGCCTGCTGAGCGATCTCTATCAGGCCGACATCAGCCTGATTTCCGTCGGCAACGGCGTCCGAGCCTGCCTGCCGCATTCCGTCCTGCAAACCACGCCCATTCCCGAGTCCCACGCCGGGCGCACGTTGTGCGCCGGATAGCAGC
>CAYLNA010000117.1:0-5485 GCA_964384665.1 uncultured Desulfovibrionaceae bacterium
ACTTCATTTTTGATCCATTCCTCGTCCCGCCCCAGTTCCCTGGCCATGAGCCGGGCCACGTCGGGGGCGATCTCCATGCTCGCGGCCGCGTCCAGGATCAGGGCGCGGGTCCGGTGGCGCAGGACGTCGGACACGGTCATGGCCCATTCCCGGCGCACGGCCCAGACCACCTCGGCCCGCAGGTAGGGCAACTTGTGGTGCAGGGTCTCGCCCAAGTCCGGTTCCTGGCGGATCAGTTCCCGCAATTCCTCCACGTCATTGCCATGGACCGAAAGATGGTCCTTGGGGTCCAGGCTGTTGGTCCAGCCATGCAGGGGCAGGTTCTCGGTCTTGCAGGATCTTGGCGGCAGGCCGACGAAGCGCGCGGCCTGGGTCACCGTGTCCTCGGCCATTTTGCGGTAGGTGGTCCACTTGCCGCCGGCGATGGTCACCAAGCCGCCCTGGGAAATGGTCAGATGGTGGTCGCGGGCCAGGGACGAGGTCTTGTCCTCGCCCTCGACCCGGATCAGGGGCCGGATGCCGGCGAACACACTGAGGATGTCCTCGCGTTTCGGGTCGCGGGTCAGGTAGCGGCCGGCGTGGGAGAGGAGGAAGTCGATCTCCTCGTCCATGGGCCGGGGTTCCGCCGTGGGCTCGTCCAGGGCCACGTCCGTGGTTCCGACCAGGACCCGGTCATGCCAGGGCACGAGGAAAATGACCCGGCCGTCATCCGTGTGCGGAACCATGATGGCCGTGCCGCCGGGCGAGAAGGACTTGTCCAGGACCAGGTGGATGCCCTGGGACGGGGCGATGAGCCGGGGCGCGGCTGCGTCGTCCAGATGGCGCACCGCGTCCACGAACACGCCCGTGGCGTTGATGACGACCTTGGCCGCGAGATGCCGGATCGCGCCGGTCAGGCTGTCCTCGACCTCCACCCCCCGGATTTGGCCGTCCCCGTCCTTGGCCAGTCCGGTCACGGTCATGTGGTTCACGGCCAGTCCGCCCAGGTCGTCCATGGTCCGGGCCAGGGTGATGGCCAGGCGCGCGTCGTCGAACTGCCCGTCGTGATAGATGACCCCGCCGCGCAGGTCCGTGGGCTCCAGATTGGGGATCATGTTCAGGGTCTTGGCCCGGGACAGGATGCGCGAGCGCCCGAAGCCGAGCTTGCCGGCCAGCATGTCGTAGAGCTTAAGCCCCACGCCGTAGAAGGGCCGCTCCCACCAGGAATAGTCGGGCACGACGAAGGCCTGGTTGCGGACCAGATGCGGGGCGTTGCGCAGGAGCACGCCGCGCTCGTGCAGGGCCTCCATGACCAGGGCCACGTTGCCCTGTTGCAGGTAGCGCACCCCGCCGTGGACCAGTTTGGTGGAGCGGCTGGACGTGCCCTGGGCGAAGTCGCCGCGCTCCAGGAGCAGGGTTGCATAGCCCCGGCTGGCTGCGTCCACGCCGCAGCCCAGGCCCGTGGCCCCGCCGCCGATGATGATCACGTCCCAGGACTTTTGGGAATCGAGTCGGGCTAGAATATCCGATCTGGGCATGGTCGCCTCCAGGATGCTGTGGCCCGCGTTGCGCGCGGGCCGGATGTTAGTGACGGCGCGCGTGGAGCTGGATGATGCGCTCCACGGCTCGCATGTCCACGGGCTTGGTCAGATAGTCGTCCATGCCCGCCCGCAGGCAGGCGTTCCTGTCGCTGGGCTGGGCCAGGGCGGTCAGGGCGATGATCGGCGTGGCGGCGTTGGGGCCGCCCTTGGCGCGGATGACCCGGGTCGCGGACAGCCCGTCCAGGACCGGCATCTGCACGTCCATAAAGACGAGGTCGAAGCGTTCCCGCTCCAGGACGTTCACGGCCTCGCCGCCGTCGTGGGCCTCGGTCACGCATGCGTTCATGCGTTCGAGCATCATGCGCAGGGCCAGGCGGTTGATGGGATCGTCCTCCACCACCAGGATGGATCGGGCCGGTCCCCGCGCCACGTCCGGCGGGGGGGCGTCCTCGATCGGGGCCTGGGCCAGGGCGAAGGGCAGGCAGACGAAAAAGGTCGAGCCCTGGCCGGGTTCGCTTTCCACCGCGATGCGCCCGCCCATGAGCTGGACCAGCTTGTGGACAATGGCCAGGCCGAGGCCCGCGCCGTGCCGTTCGTGGTCGCGGGCCAGGCCGGCTTGGGCGAACATCTCGAAAATGCACTGGGTCTTGTCCGGCGGGATGCCGACGCCCGTGTCCGAAATGGCGAAAAGGATGCGCGTCGCGCCCGGCTGGGTCTGGGGCAGGGGATAGGCCTCCATGCGCACTTCCCCGCGCGGCGTGAACTTGATGGCGTTGTTGATCAGGTTGAAGAGCACCTGGCGCAGGCGCAGGGCGTCGCTGGCGATGAACTCGGGCACGGCCGGGTGGATATGGCTCTCGACCAGCAGGTCCCGCTCGGCGGCGGCCTTGTGGAAAAGGACCTGGGCGTCGCGGAAGATGTCGGCGATGGACAGGGCGTCCTCCGTGATCCGCAGCTTCTTGGCCTCCACCCGCGACAGATCCATGATGTCGGTCAAAAGCGCGCAGAGCCGCTTGCCCGAGCGGGTCGCGATGGAGATCAACTCGGCTTGGTCCGCGTTCAGATCCGAAGTTTGCAGGATTTGGAGCATGCCGAGGAGGCCGTTGAGCGGGGTGCGGATCTCATGGCTCATGTTGGCCAGGAACTCGCTCTTGGCCCGGTTGGCTTCCTCGGAGGCTTTCTTGGCCTCGATCAGCTCGCGCTGGGTCTGCATGATGGCGGTGATGTCCTGGGCGATGACCACCGCCCCGGTCATGCGGCCGCTGGCGTCGAAGACCGGCTCGGCCCGTCTGTCCCAGAGCCTTCCGTCCGGACTCTGGACCAGGCCGCTCTGCGCGGTGCTGGTGCGGAGGGCGCGCACCGTGGGACAATTCTCGCAGATCTGGGGCCGCTGCGCCCACAGGTCCCGGCAGGTTCGGCCGAGGAGGGCGTCGACGCCGACCCCGACCGCCCGCGCGGCGCAGCTGTTGGCCCACTGGATGCGCAGGTCCGCGTTGACGAAGGTCAGGCTGGCCGCGATGCCGTCGAGGATGGCCTGTTTTTGGGCCTCGCTCGCGATCAGCGCGTTCTCGGCTTGTTTGCGGGCGGTGATGTCCGTGTGCGCTCCGGCCATGCGCACGGGCTGGCCCTGGAGGTCGCGCAGGCAGACGCCCCGGCCCAGGATCCAGCGGTAGGAGCCGTCCTTGTGCCGGATGCGGTATTCGACCTCGAAATGATCCGCGTCGCCGTTCCGGAAGTTGTTGTTGGCGGCCATGACCCGGTCGAAATCGGCGGGATGGATGCGGCTGGTCCAGACGCTGATCTCGTTGGGCAGTTCCTCGTCCGCGTAGCCGAGAATTTCCTTCCAGCGCGGGGAAAAATAGACCTCGTCCGTGACGCGGTCCCAGTCCCAGATTCCGTCGTTGGTCCCGCTGACGGCCAGCATGTAGCGCTCGTTGCTGGTCCGCAGCATGTCCTCGACCAGGGCCAGGCGCGCGCGGATGGTTTGCAGTTCGGAGGGGGTGTTCTTGGTCATGGTGTCTCGTGTGTTTCCGGTCCGCCGGAAAATGGCGATGCCGGGAGTCAGAGCACAATTTTGTCTGAATCTCCACGATTTTTTGAACCGCGCCTTTTCGCTTGCTTCCGGTCCGGGCCGACGGGTAGCCAGGGCGCGACGGCCATTTCGGCCGCTCGATCATCACATTTCATCAGGAGGCGCGGATGCATCTTTCCTGCTTCAAGGCCTATGACGTGCGCGGCAAGGTTCCCGCCGAATTGGATGCAACCCTGGCCTACCGCATCGGCCGGGCCTACGCGGCCTTTTTGTCCCCGGCGCGTGTGGTCGTCGGTCACGATATCCGCCTGTCCAGCCCGGCCCTGACCCAGGCTCTGACGCGCGGCCTGACCGAGGGCGGCGCGGACGTTT
Organism: uncultured Desulfovibrionaceae bacterium; assembly: GCA_964384665.1. Classification (GTDB taxonomy): domain Bacteria; phylum Desulfobacterota; class Desulfovibrionia; order Desulfovibrionales; family Desulfomicrobiaceae; genus Desulfomicrobium. Next base: position 3,925 of record CAYLNA010000117.1, read on the forward strand.
TCGCCCTGGGCGAGTGCGGAACCGAAGAGGTCTATTTCGCGGTTTTCGATCAGGGCATGGACGGCGGCATCATGGTCACGGCCAGCCACAATCCCAAGGACCACAACGGCATGAAGTTCGTGCGCGAAGAGTCCCGGCCCATCAGCGGCGACACGGGCCTCTTCGCCATCCGCGATCTGGCCGCCGCTGGCGAATTTCCCGCGTCAAGCCGCACGGGCCAGGTTCATGATCTGAATGTCCGCGCTCGCTACCGCGATCATCTCTTGTCCTACGTGGACCGGACGCGGCTTGCGCCCCTAGCCGTCGTCGTCAACGCCGGCAATGGCGGGGCCGGGGCCATCGTCGACCTGCTGGAGCCGGAGCTGCCCTTCACCTTTCACAAGATCCTGCACGAGCCCGACGGGTCCTTCCCCAATGGCGTGCCCAACCCGCTTTTGCCCGAGAACCGCGAGCTGACGGCCCAGACCGTGCGCGAGACCGGCGCGGATCTGGGCCTGGCCTGGGATGGTGATTTCGACCGCTGCTTCTTTTTTGACGAATCCGGGCGCTTCATCGAGGGCTATTACCTGGTGGGTCTGTTGGGGCGGAGTTTTTGCGCCAAGCATCCGGGCGCGGGCGTCATCCACGACCCGCGCCTGACCTGGAACACCATCGACGCCGTGGGCCGCGCCGGCGGACGGCCCATCATGTCCAAGACAGGCCACGCCTTCATCAAGGAGCGCATGCGTCTGGAGGACGCGGTCTATGGCGGGGAGATGAGCGCGCACCACTATTTCCGCGATTTCGCCTACTGCGATTCGGGCATGATCCCCTGGCTTTTGGTGGCGGAGCTGATCTGTCAGACCGGCCAGCCCCTGTCCGCCCTGGTCGACGAGGCCATGGCCGCCTTTCCGGCCAGCGGCGAGATCAACCGCCGCGTGCCCGACGCCACGACCGTCATCGCCCAGGTCGAGGCCCGTTTCGCGCCCGACGCCCTGCGCCGCGACGATACCGACGGCCTGAGCCTGGAATTCGCGGATTGGCGCTTCAACCTGCGTTCGTCCAACACCGAGCCGGTGCTGCGCCTGAACGTGGAAGCGCGCGGCGATCAGCGGCTGATGGAAGACAAGACGGCCGAGATTCTGGCCATCATGGACGGCAAGGGATAAACGCGGCGCATTCGGTTCATATCAAAGACTGGATTCCGGCCTTCGCCGGAATGACGTCTCGCGTCACGTCTTGTCCTTGTCGGTCATTCCGGCGAAGGCCGGAATCCAGTTCGAAGCGTCGCGAATGAGCATTTAGCGGCAATGGCTAAACGCGGCCAGCCCGGGCCGAGGGCGCGGGCTGGCGATTACCTTCCTGCCGGCGCTAGCTGTCCGGCCATCCATCCTGGCGAACCGTCATTCCGGCGCATGCCGGAATCCAGTTCCTCTGCCCCGCCTCCGCTCGTGTCACGTCTTTTCCTTGTCAGTCATACCGGCGAAGGCCGGTATCCAGTTCGAAGCGTCGCGAATGAGCATGATACGGCAATGGCTAAACGCGGCCAGCCCGGGCCGAGGGCGCGGGCTGGCGATTACCT
>CAYLNA010000117.1:5585-5848 GCA_964384665.1 uncultured Desulfovibrionaceae bacterium
TCCGGCCGCCGCCAGCTGTTCGAAGACCTGGGCCGCGTTGTAGCTGCTGCGCACCAGCGGAGCGCTGAAGACAAAGTCGATGCCGGCTTCCCGGCCCCGTTGGGCGTACTGCTCGAACACGTCCGGATGCACGTAGCGCAGCACGGGCGGATGCTCGCGGCTGGGGCGCATATATTGCCCGATGGTGGCGACGCGGCAGCCAGCTCCGGCCAGATCGCCGAGCACCCCGCGCACTTCCTCGTCCGTTTCGCCCAGCCCGACCA
>CAYLNA010000118.1:0-5786 GCA_964384665.1 uncultured Desulfovibrionaceae bacterium
ACGGACGGCTGCGCCTCCAATAATAATCTGGATATGTTCGAGGAGATGAAATTCGCCTCCCTGCTGGCCAAATTGGGGACCATGGATCCGACGGCGCTTTCGGCCCATGAGGCTTTTGATCTGGCCACGGTCAACGGCGCGCGCATGTTTGGTCTGAATGGCGGGCGTATCGCCACCGGGATGTTGGCGGATTGCATTCTGGTCGATCTGCATGATGTCCGCCTCGTACCGGGCTTCAACCTGGTGTCGGATGTGGTGTACAGTGCGGGCGGCGGGTGCGTGGACACGACTATTTGCGATGGCCGCGTGCTCATGCGGGGCGGCAAGGTCGAGGGCGAGGAGGAAATCCTGGCCCAGGTCCGGGACTGCGTGGCCCGGCTGACGGGCCGGGAGCCGGAGGCGGGCGCGTGCTCCTGATCTACACCGGAAACGGCAAGGGCAAGACCTCGGCCTGCGTGGGGCAGGCCGTGCGCGCCCTGGGGCGAGGCTTGCGGGTCGCCTTTGGTCAGTTCATGAAACGCGCCGATCAGGCCGGGGAGCAGAAGGTTTTGACCCAGCTTTTGAGCGCGAGCTTTTGCGCCCGTGGCGCGGGCTTTTACCGCGACCAGGCCGATTATCCTCGACACCGGGCCAGGGTGGAGGAGGTGCTTGGTTGGGCGTGGTCGCGTCTTGAAGAGGGGCTGGACATGCTCGTCCTGGACGAGACCCTCTATGCCTTGGGAGCCGGGCTGCTCACGGCGGAGGAGCTGACGGCGCTGCTCGACGCCTGCGCGGCCCGCGACTGCCATCTGGTCCTTTCGGGCCGGGGCGCGCCGGACTGGCTGGTGGAACGGGCGGATATCGTGTCCGAGATCGGCGAGATCAAACACGCGCACGCCCAGGGCGCGCCTGCTCGGCCGGGCGTCGAATTTTGATCGCCGCCCGGCCGAGGCGCGGGGGCTAGAGATTGGGACCGAGGTGTTCCGGCTTGATGATGGCCGCGCCGCAGGAATTGCAGCATCCGTTGGTCAGCCGGGTTCGGCGGATGGAGAAGCCCATGCGCTCGATCACGATTTGTCCGCAGTCCGGACAGATCGTGTTTTCCAAATCCGAGCCCGGCACGTTGCCGACAAAGACATGGCGCAGTCCTTCGGCCCGGCCGATGTCATGGGCCCGCTTGAGGGTGTCGAGCGGGGTCGAGGGGTGGTCGGCCATGCGGTGGCAGCCGTGGAAGCGGGAGACGTGCCAGGGCGTGTCCGCGCCCAGTTCGCGGACCAGAAAGCGGGCGATGTCCGTCAATTCCTGGTCGGAGTCGTTGAGGTCCGGGATGATCAGGGTCGTTACTTCGAGGTGCCATCCCAGGCGGCGGATGTGGGCCAGGTTGGTCAGCACGGGCTTGAGGCGGGCCGCGCAGATCTCGTGGTAAAAGCGGTCCGTGAAGGCCTTGAGGTCGATATTGGCGGCCTGGATCAGGCCATCCAGGGAATCCAGACAGGCCGGACTCTGGAAACCGTTGCTGACCATGATGTTCTTGAGCCCGGAGTCCAGGGCCGTGGCGGCGGTTTCGCGCATCAGTTCGTAGAAGACCGTTGGTTCGGAATAGGTGTAGGCCATGGACGCGGCTCCCAGGCGCAGGGCCGTGCGGACCAGTTCCTTGGGCGGAACGCGGTCGCCGCGGATGAGACCCGTTTCCCGGGGCGGCTGGGACAGGCTCGCGTTTTGGCAAAAGGCGCAGGCCAGGTTGCAGCCCGGCGTGCCCAGGGACAGGGTGGTCGTGCCGGGCAGGAAATGGAAAAGGGGCTTTTTTTCCACCGGGTCCAGGTTGAGGGCCGCCACGGCGTCAAAGACCAGTGTGATCAACTCGCCGCCCTGGTTCTCGCGCACTCCGCAACGGCCGCGCTGGCCTGGTTTGATCCGACAAAAATGCGCGCAGAGCTGGCACTGCGCGGTGTGATTGTCTAGCGCCTTCCAGAGGAGCGCCGGTGTGGCCATGGTGCTGGCTCCTGTACCCAGATTTCCGGGGTTACGATAATGGGTTGGGACGAGTCGGGGCGCGGCGCCGGCGGGTTGATTTCCATGACCGTGTCCTCGCCCTCGCCGGATTCGATGATGATCGCGCCGGGATTCGCGGACGGGGCGTTCGGATCCACGGAGATCGTCGTGTCCCGTTCCTCGCCGGAATCGACCCGGATTTCTCCGCCCGCAGCCGGAAGAGCCGAGGTCAGAACGGCCAGGCAGATCGCGAGGATCGCGGCTCGGGTTTTCGCTTTACTTGAAAGGGGCTTGTGATTATGCAATCATGCCTCCTGGACCGAATGTTCTTTTTTTGATCGGAATATATGGTTGGCGCGCAAGAAACAAGGAGATGGAGCATGTCCCAGAGAGATAAAGCCTACAAGGACGCCGGAGTGGATATCGAGGCCGGGAACACGTTCGTGTCCCGCATCAAGTCCCTGGTGGCTTCCACCTACACCAAGGGCGTGGTCAACGACATCGGCGGCTTTGGCGGTCTTTTCAAACCCTCCATGGCTCTGGTCAATGATCCGGTCCTGGTGGCCTCCACCGATGGCGTGGGCACCAAGCTCAAGCTGGCCTTTCTCTTCGACAGGCACGACACGGTGGGAATCGACCTGGTGGCCATGAGCGTGAACGACATCATCGTCCAGGGCGCCCGGCCTCTGTTTTTCCTGGATTATTTCGCTACGGGCAAGCTGGACATCGACAAGGCCGAGGCGGTCATCAAGGGCATCGTCGACGGCTGCAAGGAATCGCAGTGCGCCCTCATCGGCGGCGAGACGGCCGAGATGCCTGATTTTTACGCCGACGGCGAGTATGATCTGTCCGGATTTTGCGTTGGCATGGTCGACAACGACAAGATCGTCGACGGCTCCAGCATCGGCGTGGGCGATCTGATCATCGGCTTGGCTTCGTCCGGCGTGCATTCCAACGGGTATTCCCTGGTCCGCAAGATTTACGACCAGTCCGGGCTGAAACCCGATGACACCTTTCCCGGAACGGACAAGACCGTGGCCGAGGTGCTGCTGACCCCGACCCGCCTCTATGTCGAGGCCGTGCGCAACATCATGCGGGATTGGGAAATCCACGGCATGGTCCACGTCACCGGCGGCGGTTTCTACGACAATATCGTGCGCGTCCTGCCCAAGGGCGTGACCGCCAAGATCCAGTTCGGAACCTGGACCATTCCGCCGGTTTTCGAATGGCTGCGCGAGCAGGGCAAGCTGTCCTGGGAAGAAATGCTGCAGATTTTCAACAGCGGCGTCGGCTACATCATGGTGGTCAAGAAGAACGTGGCCAAGGATGTCGTGCACCGTTTGGGGGCTCTGAAGCAGGACGCGTGGATCATCGGCGAGATCGTCGAACGGAGTGGCGACGAGGAGCAGGTTCGGATCGAGTTTCCGGCGTAGAACATGTCCATGGGCGGTCTTGACCGCCTTTTTCATTTTCGGTCGCGACGCTCCGCACCCAGACCCGTCCCTGATACCCGGCTCCGAGGCTGAGCGTCACCGCTTCGCCGGGTTCGCGTTTTTCGAATTCGGCGCGGCTCACCGCAAGCCATTCCTTCCGTTCCCCGATCCGTACTTCCACGACATATTCCCGGCCGTCCACTCCCCAGTCTTGGCGCTTGGCGGTGATCTCGCCTTGGACTGCAATCGGCGCGGAGCGATCCAAGAGACCATTGCTCAGTTCCTGCCAGCCCATGCTCGCCGGAACCGTGGCGCCCAGGGTCAGTCCCAGGACGGCGGCCGGCAGGACCGGGTCGATGGTGCCCAGGGGATTGGTCAGGCGCAGCAGCGGCACGGTCAGAAATCCGAACACGATGGAGATTGCCAGCGCGGCGGGCAAGGCGGCCAGGATCGTGTCCGCCGGATGCGGGGAGAGAAGCGGCCAGATCCGACCGGCCGCGACTAGGGCTAGAGCGCCGCATCCGGCGAGAAGGACGCCCATGACGACGAGGACATGACGAAACCTGTTTCGCGCGCGGCGCGAGAGCATGACCGCGCCCCAGACCAGGCAGGTCGCGTTGAAAATGGTCAGGACAATGGTGGTCATGACACCGGTCCCATCACCACAGCACGGGCGCGCCGTTGTCCAGATAGGGATTGAAATAGCCGTAGTGGATCCACGGACAGGCCTTCTTGATCCGTTTCATGAAGTTGTGCAGCCCCATGGACGGCTCCTGGGGTTCGCCGACGCGGTGCAGATAGAGTTCCGGGTCCAGGCTCAGGTTGCGCATCTGGACATAATCGACGCGGGTGGCGGCGATCAGTTCGGTCAGGGCTTCGAGTTCGCTTTCCACGTCGTTCACGCCCGGCGCGAAGAGATAGTTGAGGGACACGAAGAGTCCGTTTTCCTTGGCCGCGACAATGGCGCGGCGAACATCGCTGAAACAGTATCCGTGCGGCCGGTAATAGGCGTTGTAGAGCGTTTCGCGCGCGCTGTTCAGGCTGGCCCGGATGGAGTTGAGTCCGGCCTGGGCCAGGCCGGGGATGACGTCCGGGAGGCTGGCGTTGGTGTTGATGTTGACCGTGCCCTGGCCGCCGGCGGCGCGGAAGTCGCGGATGGCCGTGGCGATGAGGGGCGCTTCGGTCAGGGGTTCGCCCTCGCAGCCCTGCCCAAAAGACAGGACTGGGTTTTTGGCCCGTTTGGCGTGGAGGAGCATGACTTCGGTGATTTCCGCAGGCGTGGGCGTGAAGTCGATGCGATTCTGGGAGGCCGGAAATCCCGAATCCTCGGGTTGATGCGAGATGCAGCCGTAGCAGCGGGCATTGCACGCCCGCGCCGTGGGCAGCGGGCCTTCATAACGACCCAGGGCCAGGTTCTTGGCCGCCGGGCAGCAGAAGGTCAGGGCGCAGCGGGACAGATGCTGGATCAGGCGGTTGGCTGGGTAGCGTTTGAGCAGGTCGTGCGCGCCCTTGGTGATGCGCTCCGGCGCGACGTTGGTGAAGACTTGTCGGCGGTCCTTGTCGACCTGCGTGGCCGCGACCCAAAAACGGTCCTGGGCGAAGCCGACCGCGCCGTAGGCGAAGAGCGGGAGTTTGGGCGCGGCGTCCCCGGTCAGGTAGGCCGCCGTGGCGGACAGGGTGTAGGACGGGCAGACAAAGGCGGCCACGGCCCGTTCCTCCATGGCCTCGACCGCGCCGCTTTCCGGATCCAGCCCCAGGGCGTGTCGGCCCGGCAAGAGGTAGAGGTCGCTGCCCTCGGGCAGGGGGATGAGTTCGTCCGGCCGGGGTTGGGCCAGTTCGCGGCCTCGGCGCACGAGCATCAGCAGGTCGGGATGATCGTAGATGTTGCCGTCTTCGTCCGCGAAGACCAAGTATGGCTGAATTTTTTTGGCGGCCATGGAAGACTCCCTAAAAAAGGAAGGCAGGAACGCGCGTGCGCTCCTGCCTTGGATTGGTCGGCGTGGCCAGTGGCTTAACGCTTGGAGTACTGGTAGCGAGCGCGGGCGGCGCGCTGGCCGTACTTCTTTCTTTCCTTGACGCGGGAATCGCGGGTCAGGAAACCGGCGCGCTTGAGCACGCCGCGCAGTTCCGGATCGAATTCCAGCAGGGCGCGGCTGATGCCGTGACGCACGGCCTGAGCCTGGCCCGACAGGCCGCCGCCGGTGACCCGACAGGCGATATTGAACTTTTCAATGGTCTTGGTCAGCTTCAGGGGCTGACGGATGATCATCTGCAGCGTGGCCCGGGGAAAATAATCGCCCAGTTCGCGGCCATTTACAGTGATACTTCCCGTGCCCTTGTACAATCTGGTCCGGGAAACGGACGTCTTTCTCTTGCCGGTAC
>CAYLNA010000119.1:0-5763 GCA_964384665.1 uncultured Desulfovibrionaceae bacterium
AGATCGGCGTGGACCACGAATATCTGGACGGCCGCACTCCGCTCAAGACCAGGGAGAAGCGAGTGTCCTCCTTTCAGAGCCCGGACGGGCCGCCGGTGTTCTGCATCAGCCTCAAGGCCGGCGGCGTGGGCCTCAACCTGACCGCCGCCGACTATGTCTTCATCATGGATCCGTGGTGGAATCCGGCCGTGGAAGCCCAGGCCGTGAACCGGGCCCACCGCATCGGCCAGGACAAGAAGGTCTTCGCCTACCGTTTGATCAGTCAGGACAGCATCGACGAAAAAGTCCTGGCCCTGCAGCAGGAGAAAAAGGATCTGGCCGACGCTCTGCTGGACGGGGCCACGACCTCCATCGGCGCGTTGACCCGGGAGGATCTGGAGCGGCTCCTGGCCTGAGCGGGCGAGGGCGGCGGGGACCGCGCCGCCCTCGCTGGTCCATAACAGAAAAGGGGTTGCAGCGAACTGCAACCCCTTGATTTTCTGTGGTGCCGAAGGGGAGACTCGAACTCCCATGGGGGAACCCCCACTAGACCCTGAACCTAGCGTGTCTACCAATTCCACCACTTCGGCACGGCGTGAGAAGCGTCTTTATGTGAGTCGCGCGGGCTTGGCAAGTGTTTTTCGCATTTTTTTTCAGGCCAAGGCCGCCATAACAGAAAAGGGGTTGCAGCGAACTGCAACCCCTTGATTTTCTGTGGTGCCGAAGGGGAGACTCGAACTCCCATGGGGGAACCCCCACTAGACCCTGAACCTAGCGTGTCTACCAATTCCACCACTTCGGCACGGCGTGAGAAGCGTCTTTATGTGAGTCGCGCGGGCTTGGCAAGTGTTTTGTCGCCATTGGTCCGAAAAAACGCGGACGGCGGCCGATTGAGCTGGATTTCCCAAGGCCTGGCCCGTGTTGAAGGCTCAGGGCTTTTGGTATAGACGCAAGGCCCAGCCTGAATCTTGGAGGATTTTCATGCATTGTGTCTCACTGCCGGAGCAGATTGGCGGTCTGGAAAACGGGTCCTGCGTCACCATCGGCAATTTCGACGGAGTCCATATCGGACATCAGCGTCTCCTTGCCCGTGTCCGGGACCGGGCCGCCCAGCGTGGCCTGCCTTCGGTGGTCATCACCTTCGAGCCGCATCCGCTGCGATTTTTCACGGGTCGCAAAACCCCGCCCTTCATCACCCTGCCCGCGCACAAGGCCGAACTCATCGGCCAACTCGGCATCGACCACCTGCTCTGTCTGGAGTTCACCGCCAGTCTGGCGGCCATGCCGCCCGAGGAATTCGTGCAACGGATTCTGGTCGACGGTCTGCGCGTCCGCGAACTGGTCATCGGCTACGACTACGCCTTCGGCAAGGGCCGCAGCGGCAACTACGCCCTGCTCGGCAGCCTGGGCCGGCGTCTGGGATTCGGAGTCGAACAGCTGGACCCCGTGCTCATGGATCAGGCCATTGTCAGTTCGACGCGCATCCGCGATTTGGTCGAGGCCGGCGACGTCTGGGCCGCGCGGCCGCTGCTGGGGCGATTCTACCGCGTGTCGGGCACGGTCGTGCACGGCCAGAACCGGGGTGGCCGCCTTCTGGGCTTCCCCACGGCCAACATGCACCTCCTCGACGAACTCTTTCCCAAGACCGGCGTCTATTGCTGCTGGGCCGAGGTGGACGGAGCGCTGCACCAGGCCGTGGCCAACATCGGGTACAACCCGACCTTCGGCAACGACGTGCTTTCGGTGGAGGTGCACATCCTGGATCTGCACTCAGACCTCTACGGCAAGTCCATGCATGTCCATTTCGTGCAGCGCCTGCGCGGCGAGAAGAAATTTTCCGGCCTGGACGAACTGAAAGCCCAAATCACCAAGGACGTGGAGCTGGGGCGGACCATTCTGGCCCTGCCCGAGGCCCGGCTCTAGGGTCATGCTGCACGCCATCGCGCGGTCCGTGCTGCGGGTGCGCGCGGAACTCCTGCACAGCTATCGCACCATCCTCAATGTCAAGTGGCTGGTCCTGGGCGTGGTCACCGGGCTCATGACCGGTGTCGGGGCGATTCTTTTCTACGTCAGTATCGAGTGGCTTAAATTCACCCTCCTTCACCAGTTGGCCGGACTGACTCTGCCCGGTCCGGCCGGCGAGGAACTCTTCCATGGCGCGGCCGGAGCATACCGACCGTGGCTGCTTTTCTGCTTTCTGGTTCCGGTGGGTCTGCTCACGGGTTACCTGGTGCATCGCTTCGTGCCCCTGACCCGCCACGGCGGGACGGACGGCACGGATACCATGGTCAAGACCTTTCACCAGCAGGAAGGGCGGTTGGCCCCGGCCGTGCCGCTGATCAAGGTCGGGACGTCCATTCTGACCATCGCCACCGGCGGCAGCGCCGGGCGCGAGGGGCCCATTTCCCTGCTGGGCGCGGGTTGCGGGGCGTGGTTGGCCGACAAGCTGAGCCTTTCGACCAAGGAGCGGCGCGTGCTGCTCCTGGCCGGAGCAGCCGGGGGCCTGGGCGCGATCTTCCGCGCGCCCCTGGGCGGAGCCCTGACCGCGGTCGAGGTCATTTACCGCGAAGACTTCGAAGCCGAGGCCATTCTGCCCTCGGTCATTGCCTCGGTGGTCTCCTATTCCCTCTTCACCCTGGTTTTCGGGGCGGATCCGATTTTTGGCATCCCCAGTTTCGAGTTTTCGGACATCCGTGAATTGCCCATCTATGCCTTGCTCGGCGCGGCCTGCGCCCTGACCGGCTGGTTTTATGTGCGTACCTTCCGGGCCTTCAAGTATCGGATTTTTTGGCCCCTGACCGACCGCTTCGGGTTCGTGCCGACTCTCGGCCTGGGCGCGTTCGTCATGGCCCTGATCGGTCTGGCTTTTCCACAGCTTCTGTGCGGCGGGTATGGCTGGCTGGAGTTGGCCATCCTCGGCAAGGTTTCGGTGAGCATGATGCTGGGGCTGCTGGTCGGCAAGACTCTGGCCACGTCCGTGGTCATCGGCTCGGGCATGAGCGGGGGCATGTTCGCCCCGGCCCTGTTCGTGGGCGGGATGAGTGGCGGATTGGTCGGCCAGTTGGCGCAGCGTCTTTTCCCCTCCGTCGTGGTCGAGCCCGGCGGCTACGTCATGGTCGGCATGGCCGCCTTTTTCGCCGGGATCGCCAAGGCCCCCATCGGCCCGCTGATCATGGTCTGCGAGCTGACCCAGGGCTACGGCCTGCTGGCTCCGCTCATGCTGGCTTCGGCCATTTCCCTGGTCTTGGGACGGGATGTCCGCCTGTACGAGAATCAGGTCGACACCAAGTTCGAGTCTCCGGCCCATGTTGGCGACGCGACCATCAATATTCTGGAGCGGGAACGGGTGTCCGGTCACTATCGGCCGGGACGGGCGCCCATCGTCGAGGAGCGGACCACGTTTGGGGCGCTGACGGACATCATCGCCAATTCCAACGAACTCTGCTTTCCGGTGCGTGGCGCGGACGACGCCATCACCGGCTTGCTGGCCGTGCAGGACCTGCGCAAGGTCCTGTTCGAGGACGGCTTGCGCGAGCTGCTGGTCGCCGGCGACGTGGCCCGGCCGGCGGTGGTGCTGACCCCGGACGAGGATCTCTACGCGGCTCTGCTCAAATTCGTGGCGACGGATCTGCCGCAGTTGCCCGTGGTGGACCCGGACGCTCCGTCCGTGGTGCTGGGCCTCTTGGCCCGCGAGGACGTCTTCCAAGCCTACGCCCGGACCTTGGACCACCTCAAGACTTGCGCATGAAAAAGGGAGGCCGGAGCCTCCCTCGATTTTTCCGTGAAGCGGGACAGTCTAGACCTTGGCGGCCTGCATTTCCTCGGCGGAGAAATCCCAACCGACATTGTGCGGGGGCAGGGTTTCGTCCCGGAAGAAGCGGGGCAGCTGGTCGTCGGCGGCGGTGAAGCCGGCGCGCTGGTTGAAATCCAGTTCGTCCTTGAGGCAGTTCACGCCCATGCCGACCAGATCGTCCACGCTGAAGTCCTTGCCGGTCAGACCGGACACCAGCTTGGCCATGCAGGGCACGCCGCGCGCGTCGTCGAGCACCGCGAAGGCCACGAACAGGCACAGACCCAGGGAATCCACGGCGGCGGTGGCCACCTGCAGATTCTTGGAGATCTCGATATTGCCTTCCTTTTTGTGGCCGTCGACGTCGCCGCCGACCTTCAGGACGTTCTGGCACACGCCGTAGCCGGCGGTGTGGTCCGCGCCCATGGGCGTGGTGGCGTAGGTCACGCCGACGCCCTTGACCGCGCGCGGGTCATAGGCGGGCAGGGCCTGATTCTTGACCGTGGGCACGCGGTCCACGCCAAAGGCCTGGGCCGTGTAGCCGGTGCCGTTGCCGTAGATGCGGCCCAGCGGATCCGCGGTGCCGACCTTGTTCAGCTCGGCGATGACGCCCTTGCTGTCGCCCCAGGCGATGACCCCGCCTTCCATGGCCATGGCCATGGTGTTGGCCATCTCGATGGTGTCCATGCCGATTTCGTCGCAGGTCCGGTCCATCATGGCGATGTCGTCGAGGTTGTCGATAAGCAGGTTGGCGCCGAAGCCCCACACGGTCTCGTATTCAAAGCCCGTGGTCAGGAACTTGCCATTGGCGTCGTTGTACACCTGCGAGCACTGAATGATGCAGCCGGTGTGGCAGCCGTGCTTGGTCTTGCCGCCGCGCTTTTCGATGTTGGAGGCCAGGGTCTCGCCGGAGATCTTCTCGGCGTTCGCGAACTTGCCTTCGCGGAAGTTCTTGGTCGGCAGGGCACCGGCCTCATTGATGACGTTGACCAGAACGGCCGTGCCGAAGCCGGGCAGACCCTGGCTGGTGACCGGGTGGTTGCGCAGCACGTCGACCCATTCCTTGCGGGCTTCCTTGAACAGCTCCTCGTTGCCGTACTCGGTCTTCACGTTGGCCGCGCCGTCCAGGATGATGGCCTTGACGCCCTTGGAGCCCATGACCGCGCCCATGCCGCCGCGACCGGCGGACCGGGTGGGCAGACCTTCGGGGTCGGAGAACTGGATGGTGGAGGCGGCCAGGCACTGCTCGCCGGCGGGGCCGACCATGCAGGTCACGGCCTTGTCACCGTAGGCGGCCAGGAGTTTTTCCTGGGCGGCGTAGGTGCGCATGCCGGCGATGGCGGAATCCTTGAAGACAACGTTGTCGGCGGAAATGAAAATTTCCTGCATGGGGCTGCCGGCCTCGGGTTTGTCCTCGAGGATAATGGCCTGCAGGCCGAGCTTGGGCATGGTGTGGGCGAACTGTCCGCCGGAATTGCTTTCCTTGATGCCGCCGGTCAGGGGGGACTTGGCGCCCACCGAGACGCGGCCGGAGTTGGCGGCGTTGGTCGGGGCCAGCACGCCGCCGGCGAAGACCAGTTTGTTGGAGGCGGACAGGGCGTGACAGTCAGCCGGAACTTCCTTATTCACCACCCGGGAGGTCAGGGCGCGACCACCCAGACCGGCCAGGTCTCCAAGTTCCTCGAATTTGAAGCTCTTGGTCCGCGTGTTGATGCGTAGAATCTTCATAAATGCTCCTTGTGTGGTTGCGCGCCGGGGCGGCGCTGACTTGCTTTTCGGCCGATCTTAGAGGACAGAGGCTGGAAAAAGTCAAGGACAAAAGGGGGTTATGTCATGGAAGACACAATGCGTTCACGCGAGTCCCATCTGCACGTCGTCACCGCCGCGCGGCTTTCCGCATCCTGGGCCGCCCTGTTGCGGCGGGGCGTGGGGGTGCGGGTGGAGGAGCCCGTGTGCATGCGCGACTTCATGATCACGGTGCTGGGCATGGAGGA
>CAYLNA010000120.1:0-5652 GCA_964384665.1 uncultured Desulfovibrionaceae bacterium
CCGTGCACGCGGACGGCGGCGATATGGGCGGGGTGCTTGGCCTGGAGCGCGCCCAGGCGTTCCCGGAACCAGTCGCCCAGGCGCGCGGCGCGGTCGCAGATGCCGTCGCGGGCCATGATGTCCAGAACCTTGGCCGCCACCGCCGCGACCAGGGCGTTGCCGCCGAAGGTCGTGCCGTGGCTGCCGGGAGGAAAGCCCTTGGCCGCTTCCTCGGTGCACATGACCGCGCCCATGGGCAGGCCGCCGGCCAAGCCCTTGGCCACGGTCACGACATCGGGTTTAAGGCCCAGGTGCTGGTGGGCCCAGAATTTGCCGGTCCGGCCCACGCCGGTCTGGATTTCGTCGATCATGAGCAGCACCCCGCGTTGGGCGCAGAGGTCGGCCAGCCCCCGGGCGTAGGCCTCGGGCAGGGGAATGACGCCGCCCTCGCCCTGGATCATCTCGATCAGCACCGCCGCCGTGTGCTCCGAAATGGCCGCGTCCATGGCCGCCAGGTCGCCGAAGGGCGCGGTGCGGAAGCCCTCGGGCAGGGGACCGAAATGGGTCTTGATCTTGTCCTGGCCCGTGGCGGTCAGGGTGGCCAGGGTCCGGCCGTGGAAGGAGCCGCTCAGGGTGATGATTTCATAACGGTCCTCGCCCCGGCCCTCGCGCATGTAGCGCCGGGCCAGCTTGATGGCTCCCTCGTTGGCCTCGGCCCCGGAGTTGCAGAAAAAGACCCGCTCCAGATGGCAGGTGGCGAGGAGCTTGCGGGCCAGGGTGACCTGCTCTTCCTGGTAAAACAGGTTGGAGACGTGGATCAGCTTCTTGGCCTGGGCGGCGATGGTCTCGGCCAACTCGGGATGGGAATGGCCCAGGTTGCAGACCGCGATCCCGGCCAGCAGGTCCGTGTATTCCCGGCCTTCCGGGGTATAGAGCTTGGTCCCCTCGCCCCGGGTGATGGCCAGGGGGTAGCGGGCGTAGGTCCGGCACAGGGCCGCGCCCTCGCCCGCCTTGATCTCGTCGGTATTCATATCTGGAACTCCTTGGTGCGGATGGTTCAGGATTTGCCGGTGTGGCCGAAACCGCCCGCGCCGCGAGCGGTGTCCGAGAGGGTGTCCACGGGCAGGATCTCGGCCCGGACAATGGGTTGGAAAACGAGCTGGGCGATGCGCTGGCCCTGGATCACGGTGCGGGTCTGGTTCGAGGTGTTGAGCAGGCTGACCACGATCTCGCCCCGGTAATCGGGGTCGATCACGCCCACCCCCTGGCTGACCGTCAGGCCGTCCTTGGCGCCGAGGCCGCTTCGGGAATAGACAAAGCCGGCCACTCCCGGCATCGTGCATTCCACGGCCACTCCGGTCGGAAAGGCGTGGCGCGCTCCGGGATCCAGGCGGATCTCCGTTTCCGCCATGCAGGCCCGCAGGTCGATGCCGGCGGAACCGTGGGTGGCGTAGTCGAAATTGTCCGGGGAGCAGAGCGGAGACAGGAACCGGACCTTGACCGGCGCGGTGACATTTTCAGAACAAGGATTCATTTTTACCCCAGGGTCTGGTAGGACGTGATACTTCTTCCAGCCTTCCGCGTCCGGAAGATCGTCCAGCGCGAGAGCAGTGGACAGAAAAAATCGTAAAAAGAAGGAGGGTTCAATGCAACCGCTTCATGTCTATACCGTCGTGCCCAAGCTGCCGGAAAAGCTCGCGCCCTTGAAAATCCTGGCCGGGAACCTGTATTTTTCCTGGCAGCACGAGATCGAGGAATTCTTCGCTCAGATGGATCGGGATTTGTGGGAGAAAAGCGAACACAATCCGGTCTGGTTCCTGAACCATCTGCCCCAGGCTACCCTGGAAGACTTGGCCGACGATGAATTCTTTCTGGATCGTCTGTCAACCATCACGGCGGCTTTTGAAAAATACCGGGCCAAACGCGCGCCCCTGACCGGCCTCGAAGCCCCGGACGCGGGCGCGGTGATCGCCTATTTCAGCGCCGAGTACGGCATCGCCCAGTGCCTGCCCGTCTATTCCGGCGGTCTGGGCATCCTGGCCGGCGATCACCTCAAGGCCGCCAGCGATCTGAACATCCCCCTGGTCGGCGTGGGACTGTGCTACCAGCACGGGTATTTCCGGCAGTACCTGACCCACGACGGCTGGCAGCAGGAACGGTATCAGCCCAATGATTTCGAGCAGATGCCCCTGGCCGCGGTGCTGGACCGCGATGGACAACCCCTCAAGGTCCGGATCATGATGCAGGGCAAGCCGCTTTTTTTCCGCGTCTGGCAGGCCGACGTGGGCCGCATTCCGCTCTATCTGATGGACACCAACATCCCCGAGAACACCCCGGAGCGGCGCGAGATCACCTCCCAGCTCTACGGCGGGGACCTGGAAATGCGCATCATGCAGGAGTTCCTGCTCGGCATCGGCGGGATCAAGGCCCTGGGAGCCATGGGCATCACGCCCCGGGTCATCCACATGAACGAGGGCCATTCGGCCTTCGCCGGCCTGGAGCGCATCCGGGCCCTGATCCACGACCAGGGCCTGTCCTTCGAGGCCGCCCTGGAATTGGTGGCCCAGAGTTCGGTCTTCACCACCCACACTCCGGTCCCGGCCGGCAACGATCGTTTTCCGTCCGAACTCATGGCCGGCTATTTCCAGGAATACGCCACGGACCTGAATCTGGCCTGGAAGGTCTTCCTGGCCCTGGGCCGCGAAAATCCCCATGACGACAGCGAAACCTTTTGCATGACCGTCCTGGCTCTGCGCCTGTCCCGCTTCGACAACGGGGTCAGCCTGCTCCACGGCAAGGTCTCGCGGCGGATGTGGGCACAGGTCTGGCCGCAGTTTCCGGAAGAGGACGTGCCCATTTCCTCGGTCACCAACGGCATCCATTTTCCGACCTGGGTCGCGCCGGACATGAGCGTGCTCTTCGACCGCTTTCTGGGTCCGTCCTGGCGCGAGGATCCGGACTGCGAGCGCGTCGGAGAAAAATTCGCCTCCATCCCGGAGATCGAGTTGTGGCGGACCCACGAGCGCCTGCGTGAACGCCTGGTCGATTTCGTGCGGCGGCGGCTGCGCCAGCAGATCATGTCCCGGGGCGGGCGCAGTTGGGAACTGGAAGTGGCCGACAACGTGCTCAATCCCGAGGTCCTGACCATCGGTTTCGCGCGGCGTTTCGCCTCGTACAAGCGGGCCTATATTCTCCTGCGGGACAAGGAGCGGCTGCGGCGCATGGTCGGCAACACCGCCCGGCCGCTGCAGTTTGTTTTCGCGGGCAAGGCCCATCCCCGGGACAACGAGGGCAAGAAGATCATCCAGGATCTGGTAAGCCTGTGCCAGTCCGACGAATGCCGCACGTCCATGGTCTTTTTGGAGGACTACGACATGCACGTGGCCCGCTATCTGGTCCAGGGCTGCGATGTCTGGCTGAACAATCCGCGCCGGCCCTTGGAGGCCTGCGGGACCAGCGGCATGAAGGCCATGGCCAACGGGGTGATCAATTTGAGCACCCTGGACGGCTGGTGGGACGAGGCCTGGAGCCCGGACAACAGCGTGGGCTGGGCCATCGGCAACGCCGAGGAATACGACGATGTGGAATACCAGGACTTCGTGGAAAGCCAGACCCTCTACAATATTCTGGAAAAGGATGTCATTCCGCTTTTCTACGAGCGTACCCACGGCGCCTTTCCCCGGGCCTGGGTGCAGAAGATGAAGCAGGCCCTGCGCGTCCTGGGACCGGTTTTCAACGGCCACCGCATGGTCGAGGAGTACGCCAAGCGCGCCTATCTCCCGTCCAACCTCAGCTACTGCAAGCTGGCGGCCGATCAGTACCGCCCGGCCACGGAACTGGCCGAGTGGCGCATGAACCTGCTGACCCACTGGAGCGCGCTCAAGGTGCGCAACGTGCAGTGCAATTCGAACTCCGAGATGTTCGTCGGCGAAAGCCTGGAGGTCAGCGCCGAGGTTCTGGTGGAGGGCTTGAGCATCGACGACATCCATGTCGAGATCTATACCGGGCCCCTCGACCACACCGGCCATTTCATCTCCCGCTCGACCTATCTCATGGCGCCGGAGGAGCGCACGGCCGACGGCTGGTATGTCTATCGCGGCCAGGCCACGCCCCTGTCCACGGGCAAGTTCGGGTTCACGGTGCGTATTCTGCCCCATCATCCCCTGCTGCGCGACGCCCATAGCCTGGGCCTCATCTGTTGGGCCGATCAGCCGGGCGTCACGCCGGTTTAGCCCGGAAGCGCGAAATGGCGAAGAACGTGGGCCGAGCCGACGTGATCCTGACGGAGCAGGGGTTGGCGGAAAGCCAGGAAAAGGCCGCGCGTCTGATCATGGCCGGAGAGGTGTATCTGATCCAGGGCGGGGCCAGGACCGTGGTCGCCAAGCCGGGGCAGCAGATCCCGCGCGCGGCTGTTTTGGAGCTGAAGGAACGGGAGCGCTTCGTTTCGCGGGGCGGGCATAAGCTGCTCACGGCCCTGGAGCATTTCGGCCTGGATGTGGCCGGCATGGTCGCCCTGGACGCCGGGGCCTCGACCGGGGGCTTCACCGACTGTCTGCTCCAGTTCGGGGCGGCCCGGGTCTATGCCGTGGACGTGGGTCATGGGCAGCTGCATTGGAAGCTCGCGCGGGATCCGCGCGTGGTCAACCTGGAGCGGGTCAACCTGCGGCACGCGACGGCCGACCTGCTGCCCGAGGCGGTCGATCTCGTCGTCGCGGACTGCTCGTTCATCTCCCTCAAGCTCATCCTGCCGCCGTGCCTGCGTTTCCTGAAGCCTGGCGGCCGGGTTCTGGCCCTGGTCAAGCCGCAGTTCGAACTCGGGCCGGAGCACGCGGTCAAGGGCGTGGTCCGCTCCGAGGAACTGCAACTCCAGGCCGTGGCCGAGATCGAGGATTTCGCCCGCGCCGAGTTGGGGCTGCGACCCTTGGGCATGGTCGCGGCCGGGATCAAGGGCCCCAAGGGCAACCAGGAATACCTGCTGCATTTGGCCCGCTGAGCCGGGCTTTGCCAAAGCGTCCGCTTCCGGGTACAAGCCGCGTTCATCGTTGTACCTCAACCCTTCAGTCATTCCATGCCAGACAGATTCTTGACCGAAAAACGCAAGCTCCGCCTGCGCTCCGTGCTGGAAAAACGCCAGCCCGACCTGACCCTTGTCCTGAACAACATCCACGATCCGCACAACGTGGCCGCCATCCTGCGCAGCTGCGACGCCTTCGGGGTGTTCGGGATTCATCTGTATTACACCAAGGAAAAATTTCCGGCCCTGGCCAACAGCTCCTCGGGCTCGGCCAAGAAATGGGTCGAACTGCGCCGGCACCGCGAGGCCGGCCCCATGATCGCGGGCCTGCGCGACCAGGGCATGCAGGTCGTCGGCACGGGTTTTGGCCCTGCGGCCAAGCCCCTCATGGACTGGGATTTCACCCGGCCCACGGCCATCATCCTCGGCAACGAGCATCGCGGCATGGACCCGGACGTGAAGGCGCATGTTCCGGACGAACTCTACATTCCCATGTTCGGCATGGTGCAGAGCCTGAACGTGTCCGTGGCCGCCGCGACCATCCTCTACGAGGCCATGCGCCAGCGCCGCGCGGCCGGAATGTATGACGCGAGCGCCCTGCCCGAGGAACGGCGGGAAGAGATCTACGCCGAGTGGTGCAAGCGCGGGAAGGACTATTA
>CAYLNA010000121.1:0-5637 GCA_964384665.1 uncultured Desulfovibrionaceae bacterium
ACCGGCGAGACCGAAATCCCCATGGTTTTCGCCGGCGGAGACATCGTCACCGGCGCGGCCACGGTCGTCCTGGCCATGGGCGCGGGACGCCGCTCGGCCCGGGAAATCGCGCGCCGGCTGGGGCTTCTCTAACTTGTAAGTTTCCCCTTCTGTGGATACACAACCGGTTCCGGGCATGGCTCGGAGCCGGTTTTTTTTGGGGAGGCGCCAGGCGCCCCCATCCGTCATCACCCAACTCCCCGGCCCAGGGTCGGGAAGTTTTTAGGATATATATGGCCCAATACGTCGGAGTTTCCTTCAAACGACAAGGACAGATCTATTTTTTCCTGGCCAGCCCCTTTGTCCTCTCCCCGCACGACAAGGTTCTGGTCAAGACCGAGGAAGGGATCGGATTCGGAGAAATCGTGGCCATCCGCGAGGACATCCCCGAAGGCGTGGATCCGGACACGGTCAAGCCCATCTACCGCCCCGCCAACCAGGAAGATCAGGAAATCAGCCTCGAAAACCAGACCCTGGCCAAGGAGGCCAAGAAATTCTGCCAGCAGTGCGTGGCCCGGTTGAACCTGGACATGAAGCTGGTCGACGTGGAGGTCTATTTCGACAAGAGCAAGATGATCTTCTTCTTCACCGCGCCGGGCCGGGTCGATTTCCGCGAACTGGTCAAGGACCTGGTCCGCAACTACCGCACCCGCATCGAACTCAGACAGATCGGCGTGCGCCACGAGACCCAGATGATCGGGGCCCTGGGCAACTGCGGCCAGGTCTGCTGCTGCCGCCGCTACCTGCGCCGCTTCGAGCCCGTGACCATCAAGATGGCCAAGGACCAGAATCTGTTCCTGAATCCGGCCAAGATTTCCGGAGTCTGCGGCCGCCTCCTGTGCTGTCTGGCCTACGAAAAGGACAATTATTCCGATTTCCAGCGCCGCGCGCCCAAGATCGGACGCAAGTACAACACGTCCCAGGGCATGATGAAAACCCTGCGCACCAACATGTTCCGCGATTCGGTCAGCGTCCTGACCGAAGCCGGAGACGAACTGGATTTCACCCTGACCGATTGGAACGCCATCCTCCTGGATCAGCCGCGCGCTCACGTCCAGGAAGACGCCGCGGACGAGATTCCGGCCGAGCTGGAAGCCCTGGTTGATCCGGAATTGCGAGGCAAGGGTCCGCGCCCGGACCGCAAGTCCTTCAAGCCCCAACGCCGGGAGCAGCGGCCGCGCCATCCCGGCGATCGGCCGGAGCGCCCCCGCTCCGAGCGTCCGGACCGACCCCATTCCGAGCGTCCGGAACAAGGCGAACGTCCGGACCGGCCCGAGCGTTCCGAGCGCCCGGAACGTCCCCGCCCCGAGCGCCCGGACACCCGCCCCGGCGGCGAGGAATCCCGCGCCGAGACCAGCGGACCGCCCCGGGAACGCCGGGACCCGCGCCACAAGGACAAGCGGCGCAAATCCGGCCCGTCCCGCGCCCCGCGGCCGGAACGCCCCCAAACCCCAGAGCATGAATGAAGCGGCCCCGCGCGGCCCTGCTTTCAAGGAGATTGTGTGAAACCCTTTTTCATTTCCACGCCCATCTATTACGTCAACGCCCGCCCGCACCTGGGCCATGGCTATACGACCGTCGTTGCCGACAGCATCAGCCGCTTTCACCGCCTGAAGGGCGAGGCGACCTTTTTCCTGACCGGCACCGACGAGCACGGCGACAAGATCGTCCAGGCGGCCGAGGCCAATGGCCAGCAGCCCAAGGAATACGCCGACAGCATCAGCCGACTCTTCAAGGATCTCTGGCCGCGCCTGGAAATCGGCAATGACCAGTTCATCCGGACCACGGACGAACGCCACAAAAAATGCGTCCAGCACGTCCTGCAGCAGGTCTTCGACAAGGGCGACATCTATTTCGACGAATACGGCGGGCACTACTGCTTCGGCTGCGAGCGCTTCTACACCGAAAAGGAGCTGGTCGACGGGAAATGTCCGGACCACCAGACCGCGCCGACCTTCATCAAGGAAAAGAACTATTTCTTCCGCATGAGCAAATACCTGGAGCCCTTGCGGGCGCACATCGAGGCCAATCCGGATTTCATCCAGCCCGAGCGCTACCGCAACGAGGTCCTGTCCATGCTCAAGGAGGACCTGGGCGACCTGTGCATCTCCCGGCCCAAGACGCGGCTGACCTGGGGCATCGAGCTGCCCTTTGACCGCGATTTCGTGACCTATGTCTGGTTCGACGCGCTGATCAACTACATCTCGGCCCTGGGCTATCCCGACGGCGAGGACTACAGGAAATACTGGCCCGGCGCGCACCACCTCGTGGCCAAGGACATTCTGAAACCCCACGCCGTGTTCTGGCCGACCATGCTCATGGCCGCCGGCATTCCGCTCTACAAGGGCCTGCGCGTGCATGGCTACTGGACGGTCAACGAGACCAAGATGTCCAAGAGCCTCGGCAACGTCATCGCGCCCCTGGACATGGCCGCGAAATACGGCCTGAGCGCGTTCCGCTATTTCCTGCTCTCGGAAATGAGCTTCGGCCAGGACTCGTCCTTCAGCGAGGATGCCCTGGTCGGCCGCTTCAACGCCGATCTGGCCAACGACCTGGGCAACCTGTTCTCGCGCAGCCTGTCCATGACCCACAAGTATTTCGGCGGCGCGGTTCCGGAATGCGGCGACTTGCAGGACCTGGACCGGGAAGTGCTGGAGCTGGGCCAGAACGCCATGGCCAATTTCCAGACCCAGTTCGAGCATTTTCAGTTTTCGCGGGCCATCAAGTCCTTGTGGGAGCTGATCCGCTTCCTGAACAAATACATTGATTCCTCCGCGCCCTGGACCCTGTACAAGAACCAGGACCTGGTCCGGCTGGGCACGGTGCTGTACGTGATACTCGAAGGGATGCGCAAGATCGCCGTGCACCTGTGGCCGATCATGCCGTCCACGGCCGAGACCATGATCCGCCAGCTCGGCGGCGCGTTCGATCTGGCCGGGGTGGACCTGGAAGCGGAAATCACGTCCTGGTTCGGCCTGCAGCCGGGGACCATGGTCGCCGACCGTTCCAACCTTTTCCCCCGCCAGGATCTGGAACCCAAGGCCGAAAAATCGACCGAACCCAAGAAGGCCAAGGAAGCCAAACCCAAGGAACAGGCGGCCCAACCGGCCATGGCCTGTCCGGCCTGCATCGAATTCGAGGACTTCGCCAAGGTCGACCTGCGCGTGGCCACGGTCCTGTCCGTGGACAAGCATCCCGAGGCCGACCGCCTGCTCATCCTCAAGCTCGACGCGGGCGAGGACGCGCCGCGTCAGGTCGTGTCCGGCATCGCCGAATTCTGGACGCCCGAGGAGCTGGTCGGACGTCAGGTGGTCGTGGTCGCCAACCTCAAGCCGCGCAAGCTGCGCGGGCAGGTCTCCCAGGGCATGATCCTGGCCGTGAAAAAGGAAGACGGCTTGGCCTTGCTCGGGCCCGGTTCCGAAGTCGCGAGTGGATCCAAGGTATCTTGAACGGCGGCGTCATACACTCTTCAACAGGACGGGGGGGCTCCGCCGCCGCGATGCATCATCAGCCCGACAAAAATGATTATCATGTATCGAAAGCCGCCATCCGGTGTGGTGAATTGCCGCATTGCCGAGCACCACGGGGCTTGATAGGCGTATGACATCTTGTGGAATAGAGGAGGCATCATGCGACGGTATTTCTATCTGCTCCTGAGTCTTGCCAGTCTGTTGAACCTGGCCGTCATCGTTCTGAACACGGACAATCTTCCGACCCTGGCCGTGGGCGTCGCCGGCCTGCTGGTTCTGGGCGGCGTCTCCTTTTGCCTGGAGCGCCTTGTCCTGGCTCCGGTGGAGGACATGCGGCGTTGCGCCGAGGCCTTCACCGCCGGACAGCAGGACGTCCGCTTCACCGAGGAGGCGGTGGGCGAGCTGGGCGCCCTGCGGAAAAGCATCGCCGCCCTCGGAAAAAGCTTCGCCGAAAAATCCGCCCTGAGCGACACGGTCCTGCACAACCTGATCACGCCCATGGCCATCCTTGACGCCAAGGGATGTCTTGAATGGCTCAACGAATCCATGGTCCGCCTGACGGAACAGGATGGAACCCCGGAAAGCTTCCATGGCCAGCACTTCTCCGAGTTCTTCTACAACGAACTGCGCGAGACCATCTCCGACAAGGTCATCCGGACCAAGGAGAAGCAATTCGCCAAGGCCCAGATGCAGTCCCACAAGAACAACACCAAGTATATTTCCATCGCCTCCTTCCCCATCAAGGGCGCGCGCGGCGAGATCCGGGGCGCGTTCACCTCGGTCATGGATTTCACCAACATCAAGCTCAAGGAAGACCATATACTGGCCCAGAACGAGCGCATCGCCATCGGCGCGCGCCAAGCCCTGGACATCGCCCACCACGTGGCCGAGCTGTCCGAGCAGCTGCGCAACCAGATCGCGGGGGCCAGCGAGGGCGTCAGCCTGCAACAGATGCGCACGGCCGAGGTAGCCACGGCCATCGACCAGATGAACGCGACCATCCTCGAAGTCGCCCGCAACGCCAGCGCCGCCTCCCAGGCCGCCTCCCAGACCGAGACCACGGTCTCCGACGGGGCGCGCATCGTCGGAGAAGTCATCCAGGTCATGGACCAGGTCAACACCAAGGCAGGCGAACTCAAATCCGAAATGGGGGCCCTGGGTTCCCAGGCCGATGGCATCGGCCGCATCATGGCCGTCATCAATGACATCGCGGACCAGACCAACCTCCTGGCCCTGAACGCGGCCATCGAGGCGGCCCGGGCCGGATCGGCCGGACGCGGCTTCGCCGTGGTCGCCGACGAGGTCCGCAAACTGGCCGAGAAAACCATGCAGGCCACAAGCGAGGTCAGCCAGTACATACGGGCCATCCAGGACAGCGCCCGCACCAGCATCCAGGCCACGGACGGCACAGCCGTGGTCATCGTCCAGGCCACGGAGCTGAGCCGGGCCGCCAACGAATCCCTGGGCACGATCCTGTCCCTGATCGGCGAAACCAATGATCAGGTCCGGGCCATCGCCACGGCCACGGAAGAACAGTCCGCCGCCAGCGAGCAGATCGGCCGCTCCACCAGCGAGGTCAACTCCATCGCCGAGGACACGGTCCGGGCCATGCGCGACTTCGAGTCCGGAATGGGCAACCTGCGCGACCTGGCCATGGAACTGGACCAGGCCATGGAACAGATGCAGCAGCAATAGCCTCCGACGTTTCCACGCAAAACGGCCTGGATCTCGCGCGAGATCCAGGCCGTTTTCGTTATGGGTGCACAATGAATCAGTCGAGCCCCAGCCGGCGCATCTTGGCGTAGAGCGTATTGCGGCCGATGCCCAGATCCCGGGCCGTGCGGGACATGTTGCCGCCATGGCGGCGCAGGGCGTCGCGGATCAGCCCGGCCTCCTGATCGCGCAGGGAACCGGTCCGGACCTCGTCCCGCGCGCCTGGGCGGACCTCAATCCGGCGCAGGCTGCCCGGCAGGTCGTCCTCCGTCAGGACCGCGCCGTCCATGGTGTTCAGCGCGTATTCCAGGGCGTTGACCAATTCGCGCACGTTGCCCGGCCAGTCATGGGCCCGCAGCCGGGCCAGGGCGGCCGGGTCGATGCCCTGGAAATCCAGGCCGAATTCCCGAGCCAG
>CAYLNA010000122.1:0-5636 GCA_964384665.1 uncultured Desulfovibrionaceae bacterium
AAGGCGTAAACGACGAAGGATTTCATGTTCCAGCGCTCGGCCATGGAGCCGGTGGGGATGGTGGCCGTGGTGTCCATGAAGACCATCTGGAAGAGAAAGAGGGCGAAGATCACGGCGTCATAGGAGCTGCCGGCCAGGAAAAAACCGGTCGTGCCGAACAGGCCGAAATCCTTGCCGAAGAGGCTGATGGTGAACTCGCTGTTCAGCGCGCCGCCGCCGCCCAGGGCCGCGATGGGACCGGCGCCGCCCATCTGCAGGGCGAAACCGCAGACCCAGTAGCCGAGCATGCCCAGGCCATAAACCAGGAAGTTCATGGCGATGGTATGGCCGGCGTTCTTGGCCCGCGTGAATCCGGTTTCGGCCAGGGCGAAGCCGGCCTGCATGAACATGACCAGGAAGCCGCAGACCAGGAGCCAGACGTGATTGATGGCGATGCGGTTGTGACCGACCACGTCCGCCAGCTTGTAGGCCAAGGGCTCCGTGGTTTTGAGCTGCTCCATGTCCTCGGCGCTCGGCGCGCCACCGGTGGCGCCGATGACGTCGGCGGCCGTGCCGATGGAGGCTCCGGACGGATCGGAAAGTGGCGCGTCATCCGCGAAACAGGAGACCGCTCCGACAAGGATGGTCATGGCCAGGGCCAGGGTGAGAAAATACTTCGTGATCATGCTACCCTCCCAAAAACGTTAGGTGAAACGATGTTGGGAAGGCTTTATCAAAACTCGGTCCAATTCTGGTTTATTCATTAATTTAAATAATTTAAGCGAAAGTTAAGTTCTCCGGACATGGCGCTATACAGATTTGTCACACGCAATGCGCCGTGGCCCGAAAGATGGCAAGACGCCGCAATTCACTATCATCTATCCAAATTCATGGATTAAACTGTCAAGTCATGGCGAGTTCCACTCGCGCCAGGCTCCCAGTCAGGCCGAATCGTATATTTTACATTTATGAACAGAGCCGTTTTTTCCGGTCCGCCAAAGGGCGGTCCAACGCGCTCCGGCCATGACAGCCATGCAAATCGACAGTTTTGAAGGCGTGAACACACGTTTTTGTCGCTGAGGAAGAAATGGAGTTTTGCTGGTTTTGATTTTTCATTTTTGTCGAAAAAATTTTCAACCAGTGCGCCCGCCGCGCGCATACGCCAAAAGTTGCATTTTAACATATTGAAATTCAAGAATAATACAAAGAGGCGTCGTTTTGGCTCGGACATTGCTTTTCTCGCTGAAAACATGGAGGTGCATTGTGAATCCGACAGATACCGCTTTTATCATTGTTTCGGCCGCTTTGGTTATGTTCATGACCCCCGGCTTGGCCCTGTTCTACGCGGGTATGACCCGCTCCAAAAACGCCCTCGGCACCATGATGCAGAGCTTCGCCGCCTTGGGCGTCATCACCCTGGTCTGGCTGTTCTGGGGCTATTCCCTGTCCTTTGGCACGGACATCAACGGCCTCATCGGCGGCCTGGACTTCCTGGGCATGGCCGGCGTGGGCATGGAACCCCACGCGACCCTGGCCACCAACCTGCCGCACATGGTCTTCATGATTTTCCAGTGCATGTTCGCCATCATCACGCCGGCCCTGATCACCGGCGCCTTCGCCGAGCGCATGCGCTTTTCCGCCTTTCTGATCTTCATCATCCTGTGGTGCACGTTCGTCTATTCGCCCTTGTGTCACTGGGTCTGGGGCGGAGGCTGGATGGCCAAAATGGGGGCCATGGATTTCGCCGGCGGCGCGGTCGTGCACATGAGTTCGGCCAGCGCGGCCCTGGCCGCAGCTCTGGTCATCGGCAAGCGCAAGGGCTTCGGCAAGCGCTCCTTCCTGCCGCATAACCTGCCCATGACCATGATCGGCACGGCCCTCTTGTGGTTCGGCTGGTTCGGCTTCAACGCGGGCAGCGCCCTGGCCGCCAACGGTCTGGCCGGCAACGCCTTCGTGACCACCCATGTCGCCGCCGCCACGGCCATGCTGGCCTGGGTGTTCGTGGAATGGAAGTGTCACGGCAAGCCCACGACCCTGGGCGCGGCCTCGGGCGCCGTGGCCGGTCTGGTGGCCATCACTCCGGCGGCCGGCTTTGTCGGCATCCTGCCCTCGGTGGCCATTGGCCTGGGCGCCGGAATCTTCTGCTACTTCGGCGTGTCCCTCAAGGCCCGCTTCGGCTACGACGACAGCCTGGACGTGGTCGGCATCCACGGCGTGGGCGGCATCTGGGGGGCGATGGCCACCGGCCTCTTCGCCTCGCAGGCCATCAATCCGGCCGGGTTCAACGGACTTTTTTACGGCAATCCCGGTCAGCTCTGGATCCAGTTCATCTCCGTCGTGGCCACCTGCGCCTTTTCCTTCACGGTGTCCTTCGTGTTGCTGAAGCTCGTGAACGCCATCGTGCCGGTCCGCGTCACCGACGAAGAGGAAGAAGCCGGCCTGGACGTGGCCCTGCACAGTGAATCCGCCTATCAGGCCTAACCGAGACGCATTCTGGAGGAAGCATGAAACGAGTTGAAATCATCACCCGGCCGTACAAGCTGGACGAAATCAAGGAAGCCCTGACCGCCATGGGCATCCAGGGCATGACGGTCAGCGAGGTCAAGGGCTTTGGCCGCCAGCGCGGGCACAAGGAAGTCTATCGCGGCGCGGAGTATCAGGTCGACTTCGTGTCCAAGGTCAAGATCGACATCGTCATCGACGACAGCCTCCTCGACCAGACCCTGGACATCATCCAGCAGGCCGCCAAGACCGGCAAGATCGGCGACGGCAAGATCTTCGTCTCCACCATCGACAACGCCATCCGCATCCGCACCGGCGAAGCCGGCGTATCCGCGCTCTAACCATCCGGGGCGGCTTCGGCCGCCCCCGCTCACCCATGAACATCACCGCACTGCGCCGCGCCTTTCAGGATTATCGCCTGGCGGATCTGTCCGATCCCCAAACCGCGCCGGCGCGGCATTCCCGCTTGATGGACCGCTGGCTGGCCGAGACCGCGCGGACCATGCCAAATGGCGCATCCTCCCTCATGATTCTGGCCGTGGGCGGGTATGGTCGGGGCGAACTGTTCCCCTATTCCGATATCGACCTGCTCGTATCCCTGCCGGATGTCGCCGCCCCGGATCCCGAGGCGGTGGCCCGACAGCTTTTCCTGCCCCTGTGGGACGCGGGCTTTGAACTTGGACACGGCGTCCGAACCCGCGCCGAAACCTTCGAGCTGGCCCGGCGTGATTTCGAGGTCCTCTGCGCCGTGCTCGACGCGCGCCTGGTGTTCGGCCGGGCCGATGAATTCCGTGCTTTCCGGGCCGCGTTCGTCGACTCCGTGCTCCGGCCGTTGCGCTCCGATCTTGTCGCCTGGCTGGGGGCGCGGCTGGAGCAGCGGGAGCGCGTGACCGAGGCCCACCACATCGCGCCGCATCTGAAGGAAGGGCGGGGAGGGATGCGGGACGCCCAGACCGTGCTCTGGTTGGACCGGATTTTCACCCAGACCAAGGACCGTCCGCTCTCGTTCCTGACGGCGGACGAAGCCCGCAGCCTGGCCGAGCACGCCGCCTTCCTGGCCCGGACTCGCCTCCACCTGCACCGGGCCAGCAGGCGCAAGAACGATGTCCTGCATCTGGACATGCAGCCCGAGATCGCGCGCGTCATGGGCTTTGCCCAGGATTCGGCCATCGCGGGGGTGGAGTCCTTTCTGTCCCGCCTGCACCGCGCCCTGAGTGAAATCCGTCTTCTGGGGCGCTTGGCCATGGGCAAGGCGCGGATGGCGGATGGCGGAGTCGCCTCGGCCCAGGCTTCCGATGGGCTCGATTTTTCCGCCCTGGCCTTCGACCCCCGTTTTGTTTTGGAACTGTTCCACCAAAGCGCGGTGAGCGGCATTCCCTTGGGTTGGGAATCGCGGCGGAGCATCCAGGCCAACGTCGACATGTTTCCCGAGGGCTGGCGCCGCGCCCTGGCCCGACGTTTCGAGGCCCTGCTGTGCGCGGATCGCGCCTCCATGGCCCTGGAGCAGATGTTCGAGACCGGCTTCCTCGGCGCGTTCTTGCCCGAGTTCGCGGCCGTCGCCCATTTCGTGCAATTCGACGCCTACCATCTTTTGCCCGCCGGAGCGCACCTGATCGAGACGGTCCGGCATCTGGAATCTTTCACGCCGGCCGATTCGTTCCTGGGTGACTTCCTGGCTCATGTCCGCCTGGACCCGGCCTTGCGCTGGGCGGCCTTGCTGCACGACATCGGCAAGGGCAACGGAGACCACGCGCGCAAGGGCGCGGATCTGGTCCGGATCATCCTGGCCCGCCTGGGGCATGACGAAAAATTCCGCGCGCGGTGCGCGTTTTTGGTCGAGCATCACCTGCTCCTGATCCACACCGCGACCCGCTGCGATCTGGGGGAGGAGTCGGTCGTGCTCGGCCTGGCCCAGACCATCGGCTCCGTGGCCGTTCTCGACGCCCTGACCCTTTTGACCTGGGCCGATTCTCGGGCCACCGGTCCCAAGGCCTGGACGCCGTGGATCGAGAATCTGCTCCGCGAAATCTATTTCAAGACCCGCAAGGTGCTCGAATCGCCGTTCTTCACCGAGGAGCACAGCGCCCGGCGCTTGACCCGGGCCCGGGACGCCTTGCGCCGCCTGCGCCCCCACGAGTGCTCCGTGCGGGACTTCGAGCGTTTCCTGGCCGTCATGCCCGCCCGCTACGTGCTGCAGACGGCGGAGCGGGACGTGCTGGCGCACATCGAGCTGGCGCGGGTCTTCCGGGCCTCGGCCGCGCCGTTTCTGCTCGCGCGTTCCCATCAGCCCGGAGCCGCCTCCTTTTGCCTGACCCTGGTCGCGGCGGACCGGCCCGGTCTTTTCGCCCGGGTTTGCGCGGCCCTGAACCGGCACGGACTTTCGGTCCTGTCCGCCGATCTCTGCACCTGGGATGACGGAACCGTGGTCGATGTTTTCTGGGTCACGGAGCCGCTGGACATGCTCTACGCGGATCAGGCCTTTGATCAGGTCGAGGCCTCCCTGCGCGTCCTGTTCGCGGACGAGAGGGAGCTGGACAAGGTCTCGACCAGCGTCAGCCCCCGGCAGAGGAAGGTCTTCGCCTTGGATGCCGAACTGGTCTCCGTCCGCCTGGACAACGAACCGTCCGACTTCCATTCCGTGCTCACGGTGCGGGCCCCGGACGTGGGCGGGTTGCTCGCGACCATTTCCCTGACCCTGTACCGGCTTGGCCTCGATCTGGTCTTCGCCAAGATCGCGACCCAGAAGGACAAGGCCATGGACACCTTTCATGTGCGGATGGGGGGCGGAAAGGTTCCCGACGCGGATCTGGCTGGGCTGGAATCCACCGTGCGTCTGATCATCTGTAGCCTGTACGCCTGATTCTTCCCGCACTGTTTGCGGCGCGACCGCCGTGTCGGCTCGGGCCGACGCGGCGGTCGTCGTGCGTGCTTTCCGGCGCGTGGCGATGGCGGGCTGGGTGAACGGAGAGCGGGGCGGGCGGCTCAGGGTAGGGCTTCGTCGATCCAATCCGCCAGCGTCGGCGGGGTGGCCAGACAGTGGTATTTGGGCTTCCATTCGCAGCGGGCCGTCAGTTCCGCGCCGTGCTGGATGATGGAGATGGGGCGGTCGGCGCTGACCACGACCAGGATGACCTGATCGTGCTCGGCCGTGAAGC
>CAYLNA010000123.1:0-5553 GCA_964384665.1 uncultured Desulfovibrionaceae bacterium
TCAAAGCGAGATTGAAATCAATGGATAACAATAAGCGCGTCATCCTGGCGGTGGTTTTGTCCCTGATGGTCCTGTTGACCTGGAATTATTTCTTTCCGCCCATCACGCCCCTGGAAACGGGCAACCAGACCGTCAGCGAAGCGAACCAATCCACGACACCCGCATCGCCCGAGGAGCGGGTGACCCCGAGCGAGCAGCCCCAGACTGTGCGCTTCACGCCGTCCGCCGGGCAGAAGATTTCTGTCGACACGCCTTTGTACCGAGCTGTCATCAATACCTCCGGCGGAGTGCTGGAAAGCTTCGTGCTGAAGGCCTTCAAGGAAACCATCGCCGCGGATTCCGCGAATATCGATCTTGTCACGTCCCAGTCCCTGACCAAGGCCCCCCTGGGGTTGATTTGGAACGCCCAGCCCACGTGGGCCCAGGGCGAATGGAGTGTCGAGGGCGGCGATCTGCTGCTGGCCGAGGGTCAGGTCGGAAGCGTCCAGCTGACCGGTGTCATGGCCGGGGTCAAGGTGGTGCGCAGCCTGTCCTTCACCGGCGGGTCCTATGAAATCAAGGAAGAGGTCAAGATCATCAACACCACCGCCGCCCAAATCCAGGGCAACGTGGCCTTTTCCGTGTCCAGCGTTCCGCTCAGCGCCGAGGGCGACAAATACAACCAGACCAAGATCGCCTACATGTCGGCGGACAAGCTGACCGAGGAAACGGATCACAAGGATCTGCAGCAGGGGCTTGAATCTCCGACTCCCGCGCAGTGGGCCGGTATCGAGAGTAACTATTTCCTGATGGCCTTGGTTCCGACATCGGCCGACATGACGGCGCGAGCCAAGCTTGAGGACAATGTCTACCGCATGACCATCGCCGACCAGTTGCTGCTGGATCCAGGCGTGACCCAGTTGCGGACTTGCTCCTACTATTTTGGGCCCAAGACGGAAAAGGCCTTGGTGGCCATGCCCAAGAATTTGAAGGCGAGCATCAATTATGGCTTTTTCGATATCATCGCCAAGCCCCTCAATCAGTTCCTGGTTTTTCTGTATGCCTATGTCGGCAACTATGGTCTGGCCATCATCATCCTGACCGTCATCATTAAGATCTTGTTCTGGCCTCTGTCTCACAAGAGTTACAAGTCCATGGAGCAGATGAAGAAGCTGCAGCCCATGATGGCCAAGATCCGGGAAAAACACGCCGACGACCGCGAAAAGATGAACGCCGAGATTATGCAGCTGTACAAGACCTACAAGGTCAACCCGGCCGGGGGATGCGTGCCGATGCTGCTGCAGATTCCGGTCTTCTTCGCTTTGTATCAGGCCCTGCTTGGCGCCATCGAGCTGCGTCACGCGGCCTTTATCCCGCATCTGCCTTTTACGGATCTGGTTTGGTTGGCGGACCTGTCGGCCCAGGATCCCTTCTATATCACGCCCCTGGTCATGGGCGCGACCATGTTCCTGCAACAGCGCTTGGCCCCGCCGGCCGGCGACCCGATGCAAGCCAAGATCATGATGTTCATGCCGGTCATTTTTACCTTCCTGTTCCTGAACTTCCCTTCGGGTCTCGTCGTGTACTGGCTGGTCAATAACGTGCTTTCCATTGCACAGCAGTGGCTGATGATCAGAAAAGTTAAATAATTCTGAGTGTCTTGTGCGGTCCGTGGCCCGGGCCGCTCCTCGTTCGCCCTTGGGGCGGGCGGCTACCGCATGTGCAAGGAGAATGGGATGAACACGTATCGTGAGTTTCAAGCGAAGACCGTCGATCAGGCAATCGAGGATGCCTGTAGGTTTTTTGATGTCCAGCGCGAGGCGTTGGAAATTGACATCGTCAGCGGCGGATCGTCCGGAATTTTTGGACTTGGAGCGAAAAAGGCCTGCGTGCGGGCCAGAAGACGGCGTCCCACCGTTGACTCGGTGGAGGTGGTCGAGGAAGCCAGCGTGGCGCGGGATGTTGAGCCCTCGGTCATCGTGGAGGATGCACCGGCGTTCGAGGAAGATGACGAGGACGCGCCCCGGGTGGCCGTGATGTTGTCCCCGGAGGAACGGACCAGGCTGGAGGAGATGATCCGCTCCATCGTGGCCGCCCTGCTGCGCCCCATTGGCGAGGGCATCCGGTTCAGCGTGGACGCCAGCGGAGATCCGATCCTGGTTCATATCGACGACGACGAAAATTCCGGTTTGATCATTGGCCGGGACGGGCAGACCATCACGGCCCTGCAGTATGTCGCCAACCGCATCGTGTCCAAGACGTGGCCGCATAGCGCCAGAATTCAGCTCGACGCCGGAGACTACCGCCAGAAGCAACAGGAACAGTTGCAGGGCATCGCCCAATTCTTGTCGCAAAAAGCAAAAAAATCCGGGAGAGTACAGAGTACGCGGCCACTGAGTTCCTTCCACCGCCGGGTGGTGCACATGGCCCTGCAGGACGACCGGGGGGTGCAGACTCGAAGCAAGGGCGAAGGCCCGATGAAGCGGGTGCTTATCCTGCCCGTCAAGCGCAAGTCTGGCGGGAGACCATACAAGCGTCCCGATGACTCACCGCAGGCGCATCAGTCCTGATCCACGCGGAAAAAATCAACGAAGGGCCAGCCGGTATGTACCGGTTGGCCCTTTTCAATTCTGCGTGGGCACGGAGGCGAGGGCAGTGGTTGTATCCCGATCCGGCGCGGGCAGGGCGCGGAAGGTGAACAGGGCGGCGCTGGTCAGGGCCGTGAAGGGCGCGACCAGGACCAGACCGAAGCTGCCAACCAGGGTGGCCATGATTTCGGCCGCGACCAGATTCATGTTCAGGACGCTGGCCATGGGAATATTCTGGGCCATGAAAACCATGAGCAGTGAAATGTAGCCGCCGGAATAGGCCAGAAGCAGGGTCGTGGTCATGGTGCCGACGACCACCCGGCCCACGCGCAGGCCCGATGCCAGGGCCGCTCCAAAGCCCATTTCCGGATTGGCGGCCAGCACCTCGTCCAGGCTGGTGGCCACGTCCATGGCCAGATCCATGACCGCTCCGGAGCAGGCGATGAAGATGGACGCCAGAAAAACGCGGGTCAGATCGAGATGGGCGAAGCCGCTGTAGAGTAGGGTTTCCGAGAAGGGGATCACGGCCCCGTGCAGCCGAAAGGGGCCGCTGAAGGCCAGGGCCAGGGCGCAGGTGGCGATAATACCCAGAAGCGACCCCAAAAACGCGGCCAGGCCACGTCGGGTCAGCCCTCCAACCAGAAAAATGATGGCGGCCATGAGCAGGGTGGTCAGGATCAGGGCGACCAGAATCGGATCGTGGCCATACAGGAAGGCCGGGACCATCAGCTTCCAGATAACATAACCGGAAAAGACGAAGGACAGGAGGGCCTTGGCTCCGGTCCAGCCGGCGAAGACCAACAGGAGCAAGGCGAAAAGGCCGAACAGGATCCCTTCCACGCTCAATCGGTAGTGATCCTGGGCCACGGCATGAGAGATGGTCCCGTTTTCCAGGGACAGCACGACCAGGGCGTGGTCGCCCACGGCAAAACGCTTGTCCATGTCCATCTTGCCGAGCATCTCGTTGTGGGCCTGGACGACCTGTCCGGTGTGGGGGCCATCCAGCAAGCGCAGTGAAACCCCTTGGATGCCGGCCGTGACGATGCCATAGGTGTGGACTTGACTGTCGTCGATCTCGATCACCTCGCCCCGGCAGCGTATGGATTCGCCAAGGTGACGATTCTCAAATCCCGTGGGCGTGAAATGCAGGATCAGGGTCAGGGCCAGAAAGAAAAGGGTCAGGCGGGCATCTTTGGGCAGAGTCATACAGGCTCCGGAAAAAGAGGGGCGGCCGGATGGACCGCCCCGGGGGAGGACTTAGTTCATGGCCACACTGGCCTTAAGGCCCAGGGAGTCCATGAATTTCGTGAACATGTCGGTGTTGTCGTAGAATCCGGCGAAACTTTCGGCGCCCGCGCCCATGGCCGAGGTCAGGACCGGCACGCCGGTGTGCGAATAAGAGGTCCAGGCTAGCCCGGCCTTCTGGTTCAGCAGGTGGGTCAGAGTCACGGTGAAGGGTTCGTAGGAACCATAGAGCAGGTAGTCCCGGCCGGCGGCCTCGATCTTTTCACCGGCCATGCTGCGGGCAAAAGCGGCCTTCAGATCGGCCAGCTCGAAATCTTTGAGATACATGGCATACTTGGAGCCGAGGCCCTTGGAATATTCGGCGTCGGCGGTAGCCTTGGCCATGTCGGTCAGTTCCGCTTCGGTCGGCGTTTTCAGGCCGAAGCGTTCTTCGACCAGTGGGGCGATTTTGTCGAACGATGCAGCGGCGTTGGCCTTTCTCCACGCGGCAAACTCTTCGTCAAAGGCGACGTAGGAGCGCTTCTGCAATTGCAGATTCTTGAAATAGGTCGAATACTTGGTGCCGGAAAAGCCCAGGGTCAGGCCGCCGGTTTCGTGGTCGCCGGTGACCACGATCAGGGTGTCCTTGGGATGCTTGGCGGCAAAGTCCATGGCTTTGGCCACGGCCTGTTCGAAGGCCAGTACGTCGCCGATGGCGGCCATGGCGTCGTTGGCGTGACAGGCCCAGTCGATTTTGCCGCTTTCGACCATCATGAAAAATCCCTTGGGGTTATCCAGAACCTCGATGCCCTTGGCGGTCAGGTCGGCCAAGCTGATGTCCTCGGCCGTGGTGTCGATGGCATAGGGCATGGCTTCTTCGTCCTGCAAGCGCGGGTTGACAACCACGGCCTTGGCGCCGGGCTTCAGGGCTTCGAATCCAGCCTTGTCGTTGACATAGGCGTATCCGGCCTTCTTGATGGCGTCGACCACGTTGACCTTGTCGCCTTCCTTTTTGGATTTCTTGCCAGTCGGATCAAGCAGTCCGCCGCCGGCGAAATAGTCGAAATCACTGGCCGCCAGTTCCAGGCCGATTTCATAGTAATTCTTGCGGCTCTTCTGATGGGCGTAGAAGGCGGCCGGCGTGGCGTGGTCCAGGGACACGGAGGATACGATGCCGATCTTCCTGCCGGCGTCCTTGGCCATCTCGGCGAAGGTGCGCACGGGTTTGCCATTGACGTCCACGCCCAGACCCGCGTTGTAGGTCTTTACGCCCGATGCGATGGCTGTGCCGGCGGCGGCGGAATCGGTGATCAGGGATTCGCTGGAGTAGGTGGTGGTCATGGCCTGGGCCGGAAAGGTCGAAAAGTTGAGCTTTTCCACGCCGGGCTTGGTTTCACCCTTGAGGGCGGCCTTGTACATTTCGGCGGCGCTGGCCTGGGACACGCTCATGCCGTCGCCGATGAACAGGAAAACGTATTTGGCCTCGGCGGCCCAGGAGGCCTGGGTCAGGAACAGGACCAGACAGGCGCTGGCCATAAGGCGCGCCGCCAAGTCTGTAACCGGAAAACGGGAACTGATGCGCATGGAAGACTCCTTGGTTGAAGTTTGGTTGCGCTTCTATCTCGTATCGTGGTGACGGTCGTGCGACAGTTCGGCGACAAGAGCGTCACCACGGGGGAGATCAGGACGGAAGAGCGAGCGGGCCGGTGTGGTCAGGTCCCGAAGATCTTGCTTCGGAACATGAAGAAGGCCGCGCCCAGAA
>CAYLNA010000124.1:0-3792 GCA_964384665.1 uncultured Desulfovibrionaceae bacterium
GACCTGGAAAGCGCCGAGGCCCAGGTGGCCGCGACCAGAGCCGAGATCGCGGCCCTGGAGGCCCAGACCGTCCAGGCCCGGACCGAGGTGGACTCGGCCCAGGTCGATTTGGACTACACCCGGATCTCCGCGCCCATCGACGGCGTGGTCGTGAGCATCGACACCAAGGAAGGTCAGACCATCATCTCGGCCCAGACCGTGCCGACCATCCTGACCCTGGCCGTGTTGGACACCATCACGGTCAAGGCCGAGATATCCGAGGCCGACGTGGCCAAGGTCCGCCCCGGACAGGAAGTCTATTTCACCACCCTGGGCGACGCGACGCGCCATCAGAGCACGCTGCGGGCCATCGAACCCGGTCCGACCACGGATATCGACGACGCCACCAGCGCGTCCAGCGCCGACGCCATCTATTACAACGGCCTCTTCGACCTGCCCAATCCGGACCATGCCCTGCGCATCGGCATGACCGCCCAGGCGACTATTGTCCTAGCCAGGGCCTCAAATGCGCTGTGCATCCCGGTCTCGGCTCTGGGACCCTCCGGCGAGGATGGACGACCCACGGTTTCGGTGCTGCGCGGTGAAGCCCAGGAACGAGCGTCCATCCGCACCGGAATTTCGGACAAGGTCCATGTGCAGATCCTGGAGGGGCTCCGGGACGGGGACGTGGTCGTGGTCAGCGACAGCAGCGCCAAGGACCTGCCCGTGGAAAACGTGACCCGGCCCCGACGCGGTCCGGGCGGTCCGCCTCCGGGAGGCGTCTAGCCATGAGCGCGGCCCTGCTTGAACTGTCCGGGGTGTGGCGACGGTTTCCGGCCGGAGACGAGGACATCGCCGTTCTGAAGGACATCAACCTGCGTATCGAGGCCGGGGAGATGGTGGCCATCATCGGCGCGTCGGGCTCCGGCAAATCGACCCTGATGAACATCCTGGGCTGTCTGGACCAGCCCTCGGCCGGCAGCTACCGCATCGGCGGACAGGAGACCGGAGATCTGGACCCCAACGAGCTGGCCCGATTGCGGCGGGAGCATTTCGGGTTCATTTTTCAGCGCTACCACCTGCTGACCCATCTGGACGCGGTGCGCAATGTGGAGATCCCGGCCGTTTATCTGGGCCAGACCAAGGCCCGGCGGCGGGCCCGAGCGGCCGAACTGCTGGACCGCATGGGCCTGGGGGACCGGCGCAATCATCGCCCAAGCCAGCTTTCGGGCGGCCAGCAGCAGCGGGTGTCCATCGCCAGGGCGCTCATGAACGGCGGCGACGTCATCCTGGCCGACGAACCCACCGGCGCTCTGGACAGCGCCAGCGGGGCCGAGATGATGGGCATTTTGCACGAACTGCATGGCCGGGGACATACCATCATCCTGGTCACCCACGACGCCCAGGTGGCCAGCCACGCCCAGCGCGTCATCGAGCTGCGCGACGGCGAGATCATCAGCGATCAGCGCACGGCTTCGGCCGCGCCGCCCGTGGTCAGGACGCGGTCCGCGCATCCGGTGGAGCGGCCTCTGGCCGCTGTCTGGGGCAGGTTCGTGGAGGCCCTGGGCATGGCCCTCAAGGCCATGGACGCCCACCGCATGCGCACCCTGTTGACCATGCTCGGCATCATCATCGGCATCACCTCCGTCGTGTCCGTGGTCGCCCTGGGCCAGGGCGCGCGGCAAAAGGTCATTGACGACATCAGCTCCATGGGCACCAACATCATCGACGTCCTGCCCGGCAGCGACTGGGGCGACCGGCGCGCGAACAAGATCCGCACCCTGTCCCCTTCGGATCTGACGGCCCTGCGCGCCCAGGTCTATGTGGACAGCGTCACTCCCGGCGTCAGCGGCAACGTGTCCCTGCGCCTGGGTAATGTCGCGGTCAGCGCCTCGGTCAAGGGCGTGGGGCGGGAGTATTTCCGCGTGCGCGGCCTGGACATGGCCGAGGGCGCGCGCTTCACCGCCACGGACGAACAGACCCTGGCCCAGGTCGTGGTCATCGACCACAACACCCGCGTGAAGCTGTTCGACAGCCGCGAAGACCCCCTGGGGCAGGTCATCCTGTTGGGCAGCCTGCCGTGCACGATCATCGGGGTCACGGCCGAGAAGGACGGCCCTTTTGGCGCCAATGACAATCTTCAGGTCTTTATTCCCTACACCTCGGCCATGGGCCGGCTCCTGGGACAGAGCCATTTCAATTCCATCACCGTGCGCGTGGCCGACGGCGTGTCCAACCAACTGGCCCAGCAGAGCATCATCAAGCTCCTGACCCAGCGCCACGGGACCAAGGATTTTTACACCTCAAGCTCCGACAGCATCCTGCAGACCGTGAAGAAGACCACGGCCACCCTGACCCTGCTCATTTCGGCCATTGCCGTCATCTCCCTGGTGGTGGGCGGGATCGGGGTCATGAACATCATGCTCGTCTCGGTCACGGAGCGGACCCATGAAATCGGGATCCGCATGGCCGTGGGCGCGCGGCAGGGAGACATCATGCAGCAATTTTTGATCGAGGCCGTGCTGGTCTGCCTCATCGGCGGTCTGTTCGGCGTTGTGTTGTCCTATGGCGCGGGCTTTGTCTTTTCCCTGTTCGTGTCGGCCATGACCATGCAGTTTTCCCTGTGGTCCATCGTGGCCGCCTTTGGCTGTTCGTCCCTGATCGGCGTGGTCTTCGGCTTTCTGCCGGCCCGGAACGCCGCCCGTCTCAACCCCATCCAGGCCCTGGCCAGGGAATGATTATGCGCCTTTTCGCGTTTCTCTGTCTGTGCGCCTTGTGCTCCTGCGCCGGGATGCGCTCGACCTACTCCGCGCCCCGCGTCGCGCTGCCCGCGTCCTGGGACGGCCCGGCCCTGAACGCCACCGTGGCCCAGGCCGGACCGTGGTGGACGGCCTTTGGCGATCCGGTTTTAAGCGACCTGATTGACCGGGCCCTGGTCCGGAATAACGATCTGGCCGCGGCCGGAATCCGGGTGCGCACGGCCCGCTTGCAGGCCCGGCTGACCGGGACCAATGCCGCTCCGGATGTCAGTGTCGGCGCGGACATGTCGGCCAGCCGGAATTTGGACAGCGGGACAATCTCCCGTGACCACGGAGTGTCCGGAAGCCTGAGCTACGAGGTCGATCTGTGGGGCAAGCTGGCCGCGGCCCGCGATGCGGCCGAGTGGGAGGCCCAGGCCACGGACGAGGATCGCCTGAACACCCGTCTGACCCTGATCGGGTCCGTGGCCGAAACCTACTGGAAGATCGCCTATCTGAACGAGCGCGTCATGCAGGCCGAGGCCAGTATCGCCACGGCCCGCCAGACCTTGGAGCTGGTTTCGGTCCGGCACGAGGCCGGAGCCGTGTCCGGCCTGGATCTGGCCCAGGCCCGGCAGGATCTGGCCGCGCGGCAGTCCGAATTACCGGCTTTGGTGGAAGAGCGCGCCCAGGCCAGACTGACCTTGAGTCTGCTTTTCGACCAGCCCCCGCAAACGCGCATGTCCGAGCGAAAGGCCCTGCCGGATGGCGAACTGCCCGAAATCGCGGCCGGCGTTCCAGCCGGAGTCCTGGCCCGCCGGCCGGATCTGCGCGCCGCCGAGCTGCGCCTGCGCGCCAGTCTGGCCGAAGTGGATCAGGCCCAGGCCGGTCTGTATCCGGCCCTGACCCTGACCGGCAGCTTGGGCAGCTCCAGTCTGGAGTTGCGGAACGTGTTGGACAACCCCCTCGCCACTCTGGGCGCGGGTCTGGTTCTGCCCTTTGTGCAGTGGAACACGGTGCGGCTGAATGTTGAGATCAGCCAGAGCGAATATGAAGAAGCGGTGGTGAACTTCCG
>CAYLNA010000124.1:3892-5547 GCA_964384665.1 uncultured Desulfovibrionaceae bacterium
CGATCCCGTGAATCGGCCCGGCTTGCGGACCGCGTCGGCCGGGGGTAGGCATGCCCCATGTCAGAAGTCGTCCTGTTTGATCCCCATCTTTCGGCCTGGGTCCGCTACGCGCGGCCCCAGGCCGTTTTTTGTCTGCATGCCCACGAGGAAATCGTTCCGCTGCTCGCCCGTCTGGAAATCGAGGTGGAACGGCGCGGGCTGCACGCGGCCGGGTTTCTGTCCTACGAGGCCGGGGCCGCCTTTGATCCGGCCATGCCCAGGGCGTCCTGCGCGCCTTTCCCCCTGGCCTGGTTCGGGCTTTTCGATCCGCCCCGGCCCGTGGACCTTCCGCCCGCGCCGCCCTGCCCTGGCCTGGACTGGGTTCCGGAGCTCGACGCTTCGACCCATGC
This sequence comes from uncultured Desulfovibrionaceae bacterium, assembly GCA_964384665.1. Classification (GTDB taxonomy): domain Bacteria; phylum Desulfobacterota; class Desulfovibrionia; order Desulfovibrionales; family Desulfomicrobiaceae; genus Desulfomicrobium. Next base: position 4,282 of record CAYLNA010000124.1, read on the forward strand.
CCAGGCCCTGGCGCGCATCCGGGAGTTTTTGACCCAGGGGGAAACCTATCAGGTCAATTTCACCTACCGCCAGCACGCCGACTTTTCCGGAGATCCGTGGGCGCTGTTTTGCCGCCTGGCTGCTGCCCAGCCGTCGCCGCACGGGGCTTACGTGCGCACGGGTGAGTTTGCCGTGTGCTGCGCCTCGCCGGAGATGTTTTTCGAGCGCGCGGGAGACGAGGTCTGGTCCCGGCCCATGAAGGGCACGGCTCCCCGTGGGCGGTGGACAGAGGAGGACGAGGCGCGCGGACGGGCTTTGGGCGTGTCCGAAAAGGACCGGGCCGAGAACGTCATGATCGTGGACATGGTCCGCAACGATCTGGGCCGGGTCTGCCTGCCCGGCAGCGTGGGCGCGCCGGAGCTGTTCCGGGTGGAGCGTTATCCCACCCTCTGGCAGATGACCTCCCTGGTGCGGGGCCGCTCGACCCGGACCACGGCCGAGATCATGGCCGCCCTGTTCCCGGCCGCGTCCATCACCGGCGCGCCCAAGGTTCGGACCATGGAGATCATCGACTCCCTGGAGATTTCGCCTCGGCGGATCTACACCGGGACCATCGGGGTCATGACGCCCGGCCGTCAGGCCCGGTTCAACGTGGCCATCCGCACTGTCCTGGTGGATCTGGCCCAGGGGCGGGCCGAGTACGGGGTGGGCGGGGGCATTGTCTGGGATTCGGACCCGGACGCAGAATACCGGGAAACCCGGATCAAGGCGCGGGTGCTCGGCCATGCACCCCGAAGTTTCCAGCTTCTGGAAACCATGCGCTGGACCAGGGCCGAGGGAATTTTTCTGTTCGATCTGCATCTGCGCCGACTGCGGGCGAGCGCGGCCTACTTTGGGTATCGGCTGGACGAAGCCGAGGTGCGGGAGGCCCTGGACCGACATGTCGCGGACCTGGGCCTGGATGTCTGCGTGCTGCGCCTGACCCTGGACAGCGCTGGTCAGGCGGCCGTGACGCACCGGCCCTTGCCCGAGTCCCGGCCCTGCCGGATTGCCCTGGCCCAAGAGCCCGTGAACGAGAACGATCCGTTCCTGTTCCATAAGACCACGCATCGCGACGTGTACGAGGCGGCCATCAAGGCTGCGTCCGGCGCGGATGACGTGCTGCTCTGGAACAGGCGCGGGGAGGTGACCGAATCGACCATCGCCAACGTGGTGGTGGAGCTGGATGGGGTCAGATTGACGCCGGCCCTGGATTGCGGACTGCTGCCGGGCGTGCTGCGCGCCCA
>CAYLNA010000125.1:0-2194 GCA_964384665.1 uncultured Desulfovibrionaceae bacterium
CCCGTCTGGTCCAGGCTGGCCCCGGCACCGGTGATGCCGACCTTGAGCGTGGTGTACAGCAGGCCCGAGGCCCGCTTCAGGACGCTGTCCAGGCGCGGGCCTTCGGTGTCCGGCGAGATGACCATGATCGGGTGCAGACCTTTGCCGCGTGCCGCCTCGGCGTAGTCGCCGTCGGCTTCGTCCCAGGACAGGTCCGGCAGGATCAGCCCGCTGGCCCCGCTCGCTTTCGCCCGATCCAGAAAGCGGTCCAGCCCCAGGGCAAAGGGAATGTTGGCGTAGGTCATGAACATAAAGCCCACGTCCGGCAGTTCTTTTGACAGCGCCGCGCAGAGTTCGAAGCAGTGATCGGGCGTGATGCCGCTGTTCAGCGCGGCCTGATTGGCGCGCATGATGGTCGGGCCGTCGGCCAGGGGATCGGTGAAGGGAATTTGAATTTCGACCAGCTTCACCCCGCGCTTCGCCATGAGCCGGATCAGGTCGGCGTTGACGTCCAGGTTCGGATAGCCGGCCACGACATGGGTCATGAGCTGGATGCCCGTTGCTCCTTTGAGGGCCTTGTCGATATTATTTTCCATGGCGCACCTCGTTTTCCAGAAAAGCGATCCAGTTGTCGCGGTCCAGTTCCATGGCCGTGATGAAGATGTCCTTGTCGCCGCGCCCGGAGATGTTGACGACCATGATTTCGTCCTGGGGCAGGGTCGGGGCCAGTTCCATGGCCCGGGCCACGGCGTGGGAGGATTCCAGGGCCGGAATGATCCCTTCCAGACGAGTCAGCCGCTTGAAGGCGTCCAGGGCCTTGACGTCGGTGATGGGCGCGAACTCGATGACCTTTTGGTCATGCAGATAGGCCAGTTCCGGGCCGATGCCGGCATAATCCAGTCCGGCCGAGACCGAATGGGTGTCCTGCAACTGACCGAATTCGTTCTGCAGAAAATAGCTCTTGTAGCCCTGGGCAATGCCGACCGTGGGCGTGGCTCCGAAGCGGGCCGCGTTGTCGCCGATGGCCGGACCGCGTCCGCCGGCCTCTGCCCCGTGGAAGCGGATGCCCTTCTCGTTCAGAAAGGGGTGAAAGAGGCCGATGGAGTTGGACCCGCCGCCGACGCAGGCCACCAGATGATCGGGCAGGCGGCCTTCGCGCTCCATGATCTGGGCCCGGACCTCGCGGCCGATGACGGACTGGAAGTCGCGCACGATGACCGGGAACGGGAACGGCCCCAGGGCCGAGCCGAGGATGTAGTGCGTGTCCTTCAGGTTTTGAATCCAGTATTTGAGCGTGGCGTTGACCGCGTCCTTCAAGGTCTTGGTTCCGTCCGTGACCGGGATGACCTCGGCCCCCAGGAGCTTCATGGCGTAGACGTTGGGGTACTGGCGGCGGACATCGACCTCGCCCATGAAGACCTTGCAGGCCAGGCCGAAGCGCGCGGCCACCGTGGCCGAGGCCAGGCCGTGCTGGCCGGCTCCGGTTTCGGCGATGACCTTGGTCTTGCCCAGGCGTTTGGCCAACAGGGCCTGACCCAGGGCGTTGTTGATCTTGTGCGCGCCGGTGTGGGCCAGGCCTTCGAGCTTGAGGTAGATCTTGCAGCCGCCCAGTTCGCGGGTCAGGTTCTCGGCAAAATAGAGGGGCGTGGGTCGGCCGCAATAGTTCTGGTAGAGGTCGGCCAGTTCGGCCTGGAATTCGGGGTCGTCCTTGTATTTCAGGTAGCCCTGTTCCAGCTCTTCCAGGGCCGGAACAAGCATCTCCGGCACATAGCGGCCGCCGTAGGGGCCGAAATGGCGCGGGAGCATGTCGGATATTCTGCTCATGGTTTTCCTCGCAAAATGTTCAGTGCTTGGCGCACTTTGTGGTGGTCCTTGACGCCGGGGGCGCTTTCCAGCCCGGAATTGAGGTCAAAGCCGCTGGCCCCGCAGGATTTCATGGTTTCCAGATTGTGCGGTCCCAGGCCGCCAGCCAGATACCAGGGATGGATGGGCGCAAGGCCGCGCAGATTCTCTGGATCGAGACTCACGCCGTGCCCGCCGCCGCTGGTGCCGCTGTCAAAGAGAATGGCCCGGCAGACCGGAGCGAAGCGGGCCATGTCTTCTTCCAATAGGGCCAGACTGGCATAGCGTTTCGGCCACAAAGTCTTGATGACCCGCTCCGGCCCCAGCTCCCGGCACTGCTCGATGGTGTGCCCGCCGTGAAGTTGGAGCAGAT
>CAYLNA010000125.1:2294-5537 GCA_964384665.1 uncultured Desulfovibrionaceae bacterium
CGAGGTAGTCGAGGCTGCCCTTGAAATACTGCGTTTCCGTCAGCACGGACAGGGCGCAGGCCCCGGCTTCTTTGTACCCCGCGCAGGCCGTAAGCGGCGACACGCCCAAATTGATGTCGCCCTTGGACGGCGAAGCCCGCTTGTATTCGGCGATGATGCCGCTTGAACCCGGAGCCAGCAGGGCCGCGCCGAAACCGGGCCGCGCTGCGGCCCAGGGCGTGACGACGTGGCCCGCGTCGCGGCGGCGGATCAGCTCCGCGACCTCTGCTTCCTTGGCCCGCCGGAATTTCTCAAGCATGGCCCACTCCGTAGGACAATCCCTGATCGACCTTGGCCTGGGCCTGCTCCATGGCCAGTTCCAGGGTCATGTCGTCCTCCAGCAGGAAGATGCCCAGACCCAGATTCAAGGTGACCATATCCTTCAAAGATTGCGGGCCGACCCCGGACAGGACTTGGCGTTGCAGGATCAGGGCCTCCTCCTTGCTGACGCAGGTCAGGGATTTGGGCACGCAGGTGGCGAGGCCGAAATCGGCCGGGTCCAGGGTGGTTTCGATCATGCTCCCGCGCTCGACAAAGATGACCTGTCCAGGCCCGCACGGGGTCAGTTCGTCGAATCCGCCCGCGCCGTGGACAATGGCCGCGTGTTCCAGGCCGGGGCGCATGGCCAGGACGTGTCCCATCATGGGCGCGAAGCGGAAGTCCGGCACGCCGAGAATCTGGTGGGTGGGCAGGGCCGGATTCAGAAGCGGTCCCATCAGGTTGAAGATGGTCCGGATGCCGAGCTGCTGCCGGACCGGGCCGACATGCTTGAAGGCCGGGTGGAAGTGCGGGGCGAAGAGGAAGACGAAATTGCGCTTGGCCAGTTCGTGCCGGGCCGCTTCGGCGTCGGAGACCAGGGGATAGCCCAGGTCCTCGACCACGTCGGCGCTGCCGCATTTGCTGGAGACCGCCCGGTTGCCGTGCTTGACGACCTTGTAGCCCATGTCGGCCAGGAAAAAGGACACGGCCGTGGAGCAGTTGAAGCTGTGTTGGCAGTCTCCGCCCGTGCCGCAGGTGTCGATGCGCTTGCCGGACAGGCCGTCAATGAGCCTGGCGTGGCCCATGGCCACGTCCACGGCGGACAGGAGTTCGTCGGCGGTTTCGCCTTTGGCCCGCAGACCCATCAAGAAGGCTCCGGCCTGGACCGGCGAGACGTCCCCGGTCATGAGCAGTTCAAAGACTTCCTTGGCCTGGGACGGGGACAGGTCCTCGCCCGTGATCAGATGTTCCAGGATGTGACTGATGTTGTGCATGGCGTCCTCCGTTTACAGATGGCACATGTTCAGGAAATTGCCGAGCAGCCTGGGGCCGTCCGGGGTCAGGACCGATTCCGGGTGGAACTGCACGCCGACCCAGGGCCGGTCGTGGAAGGCCAGGGCCATGACCTCGCCGCGCTCGGTGCGGGCCGTGACGGCAAAGGGCAGATCGGTCCGGCCGTCCTCGTGCACGGCCAGGGAATGATAACGGCCGACCTGCATGGGGTTCGGCAGCCCTTCGAACAGGCCCGCGCCGTCGTGGACGATGTCCGAGGTCTTGCCGTGCATGATGCGCCGGGCCGCGCCCACGGTTACGCCGCTGTAGTGGGACAGGGTCTGATGCCCGAGGCAGACGCCGAGGATGGGCAGGTCGCGCGGGACCAGATCCAGGAATTTGAGGCACAGCCCCGTGTTGCGGGGGTGGCTCGGTCCGGGGGACAGGATCGCGCCCTTGAGGCGCGGGTCCGTGGCCAGGGTCAGGATTTCCGGCTCGTTGTTACGCAGCACCAAGGGGCTGACGCCCAAAGATTGGAAAACCTGAACCAGGTTGAAAGTAAACGAGTCAAAGTTGTCGATCAGTAAAATCATCGCCGCCTCCCGTGCTGGTGATGGCCTTCAGGATGGCCCGGGCCTTGTTGTGGCATTCCTGCCATTCTTTTTCCGGATCGGAGTCAAAAACCAGTCCCGCTCCGGCCTGCCAGTTGATCTGGCCGTTTTCCACCCACAGGGAGCGGATGGTGATGCCCGTGTCCAGATTGACCACGCCCTGGTCCAGGCCGATCCAGCCGATGCCGCCGGCATAGGGCCCGCGATCGAGGTTTTCTTCCTCGGCGATGATCTGCATGGCCCGGATTTTCGGCGCGCCGGATACGGTCCCGGCCGGGAACCCGGCCTTGAGGACGTCGATGGCGTCCAGATTTTCGCCCAGGCGGGCCGAGAGGTAGGAGGTCAGGTGCATGACGTGGGAGAAACGCTCGACCTGCATGTATTTGTCCACATGCACCGTGCCCGGCGCGGCGATGCGGCCGAGGTCGTTGCGGCCCAGATCCACGAGCATGACGTGCTCGGCCCGTTCTTTTTCATCGGCCAGCAGGTCCTCGGCCAGTTCCTGATCCTCGGCCTCGGTCGCACCGCGCACGCGGGTTCCGGCGATGGGCCGCAGCTGCAAGAGGCCGTCCTCGCAGCGGATGAGCAGTTCCGGCGAGGAGCCCATGATGGTCAGGTTCTCGAAGGCCATGAAGAAGGTGTAGGGCGAGGGGTTGATCTGGCGCAGGCGGCGGTACAACTCGAAGGGCGAACCGGAAAAGGGCGCGCTGAAGCGGGTCGAGAGCACGATCTGAATGGCCTCGCCTTGGGTGATCAGGTCCTTGGCCCGTTCCACCCGGCGCAGGAATTCCTCATGGCTGGGCTGGGTGCTGATGGCGCCGACCAGGGGCGGGGCCGGGGTGCTCGGACGCTGGCAGCCGTTCAGGTTGGTGGTGGCGTCGAGGGTCAGGTAGCAGCAGCGGTGGTGCAGGTGGTCAAACAGAATGACCTTGCCCGGCAGGACCAGGATGGACTTGCCTTCCTCGGGCGGGAGCTTGTCGGCCAGGGCCGGCTCGAAGATGCCGCCCATGTTATAGGCCATGTAGCCGCACACGCTGCGCGTCACCGCCGGCAAGCTGCCCAGGTTTTCCGGACCGGTGATGGTTAGGTCCTTCAGGCAGGCGCGCAGGCCGGTCACATAGTCCTGGCCGCCGAAGGCTTTGAGGTCGTGCAGACGCGGGTCGAAGCTTTTCACGTCGAGCTTGCCGTCGACGCAGGTCAGAACCAGCCGGAAGTCCCAGCCGATGAGGCTGTAGCGGCCCAGGCGGCCGTCGACCTCGGTGCTTTCCAGCAGAAAGCCCTGCTTGTCGCGCACCAGTGTCAGGTACAGGGAGATGGGCGTCTGGGTGTCCGCCGGAAGCCA
>CAYLNA010000126.1:0-5435 GCA_964384665.1 uncultured Desulfovibrionaceae bacterium
ATGGAGGTGGCCTGTGAGAGCCAGCATCGTTCGTATCGGAAATTCGCAGGGGATCCGAATCCCGAAGGTGATATTGGAGCAAACGCAGCTTGAGGGAGAGGTCGAGTTGGAAGTGAAGGACCGAGGGATATTGATTCGCCCGGTTTCCAGGCCTCGTCAGGATTGGGCTCAAAAGTTCAAGGCGATGGCGGAAAAAGGAGATGACAAGCTGCTGGATAGTTCTTCTCTTGACCAAACTTCTTGGGACAAGGAAGAATGGGAATGGAAGTAAAAAGATTCGATGTATTCCTCGTGAATTTAGACCCCACTCTTGGACATGAAATCAAGAAAATCCGTCCCTGCCTGGTGATTTCTCCAGATGAAATGAATTTGTACATATCCACGGTGATCGTCGCACCTATGACGACGAAGGGGAGGGATTATCCAACCCGAGTCCCGTGTGTATTTCAAGGCAAAGAAGGCCAAATCGTTTTAGATCAGATCCGAACCGTGGACAAAGCCAGGCTGGCCAAGCGCTTGGGGAACATTGACACGGAAACTCAAGTGAAAGTCTTTTCTGGTTTGGCAGAGCTGTTTTCGGAATGAAAGGGCCTAACTCCAGGATGAAGCTGGCGGCTCCTTCGGTCAGAGGGTGCGGGATTTTGTACGGTGGCGAGGAGTTGAAGCTCACATCTTGTCATGATCCGGGATCCCACCATAATGTTCAAAAATTTATCTGGAGGTAAAGCAATATGTCAAAATTCATCAATGTAACCATAGAGAAAAAAGCAAATATATATTTCGATGGCAAAGTTACAAGCAGGACAGTTCTTTTTGATGATGGCGCAAAAAAGACTTTGGGCATTATGCTTCCTGGTGATTATGAATTCAATACTGATGCAAAAGAATTGATGGAAATTCTTTCAGGAGAACTGGAAATAAAATTGCCAGATGAAAACTGGAAGAAAATTTCAGGCGGAGAATCTTTCGAAGTTCCAGCAAATTCAAGTTTCAAGCTCAAAATATTCAAGGTAACAGATTACTGTTGCAGCTATTTGAAATAATAAAACAGGCTCCTCGCTGTTTTTGAGTGGATAGCCAGATTTGCGAGCCCAGAAAGGGGCAGCTTTCTGAGTCACTTCTTCCTTCATCTCATAGCCCAGAGGGCTCCTCATGAGCGACGAACTCGACCGCGTCATCCAGATCATTCAAGACACCATCAACGAAGACACCTGCGCCACCTGGGGCGAGGACGCTTTCCGGCGTTGGAGCGCTCCGCCCAACATGGGCGAGCTGCCCGAGGCCAACGCCAGGGCCGAGTTGCGCGGCTCCTGCGGCGACACCATCGCCATCTCCATCAAATTCGACGGCGACCAGATTGGCGCGGCGAGCTTTGAAACCGACGGCTGCGGGCCAAGCGTGGTCTGCGCCTCCGTGACGGCGGAACTGGCCGTGGGCAAGACGGCGGAAGAGGCCCTGGACATCAGCGACAGCGACGTGCTGGGCAAGGCCGGCCAGATCCCCGAGGATCACCACCACTGCGCCTTCCTGGCCGTATCGGCCCTGCACGAGGCCGTGAACCACTACATGCGGACCGTGAGCGCGGGGCATGACCCGGCGCGCGTCGCCCCAAAATAACATGGACCGCCCACGCCCGGAAACGGTAATGGCCGCCTCGGAGTTCGGGGCGGCCATTTCGCGTTGCAACACCGGGCGTTCCGGCGGGTTCATCCGACCCGCGCCCAGACCGCGTGGACCGGGTCCGAGTGCTGAATCATGGGGTAATAGCGGTCGCGGGCGTCCATGGGCCGGGGCCAGCCGCGCTCGGACAGGGTCGCGATGTCCGTGAAGCCCGTGGTCCGGCGGAAATACTCCGTGACCAGGGCGACCCGCTCGAACTCGTGCATCTCGGCCCAGATCCGCACGGCCTGATCCGGGAACCAGCGGTGCGAAAAGACCATGATGCACAGCCCGCCCGGCTCCAGCACCCGGACGATGTCCCGAAAGACGTCCAGGGGCCGGGTCAGGTATTCCACGGACAAACTGCAAATCACGGCGTCGAAGGAACGGTCGCCGAAGGGCAGGCGCGGGTCGGCGTTGAGATCGTGCACGACGGCCTCGGCCAAGGCCGGGTTGTCGCGCATCTCGTCCGCGTTCATGCCCAGGCCCGTGGCCGTGACGCCCTCGGGCAGGTGGGATTGCCATCCGGCCATGAGATCGAGAATCCGTTTCCGCCCGCCCAGGGCCGACTCGTAGAGGGCGGCGATGCGCGCCCGGGCCTGGCTGTCGACATGGGCGACCTTGCGCGGCGTGGCGTAGACGCGGGCGTCGTCCGCGCCCAGGGGCTTGTCCAGCGGCCGATCCAGACCAAAATCCGCGCCCGTGGCCGCCAGCCTCTTCAGGCCCGGACCATCGGTCAGGGCGCAGATCCAGTCCTGGCACTGCCCGCCGAACTCGGCCGTCTTGGGCCAGACCTCCAGGGGGGCGATTTCCAGTTCCGCCGCCACTCCGGCCAGCGGATGATTGAGGTCCACGGTCAGGGTCGCCTCGTCCGCGTCGACGATGCGAAACGGCAGAATGGTCTGGGGAAAAACTCCGGGCAGCCCGCGCAGGAGCCCTTGCGGATAAAAACGGCCCAGCATCGGTTCGATGCCCGGCGTGGCCGGCTTGAACGCGGTCCGGGCGATGCGCCGGACCTTGGCTGGATCATGGGCCGGGACATGCTTGCCCGGCTCCAGGGGCGCGCGGACCACCGCGCCCGGCTCCAGACCGAGCAGCGCATCGCCAAGGCCGGCGGGAAAATAGTCCCGCCACAGGTTGACGTTCTGGGCATGCAAGCGGTCTTCGTGTTTGATGCCGTGCTCGCTCCAGTGCAGACGAAAATGGACATTGGCCAGGGTGTCCGTGGAAATGGCGGTCATGGCTGCCTCCTGTTTTTAACAATAAAAGCTACCAATAAACATACACCTTTTTCCGTCAACCTCTCGTCCGTGAAACGCGCACAAACTCACTAAAATTGTTCCATCACCACGAACCAACGGATGACGCCGCCTTCGCAAGCGGACCATCCCTGAAACACCAATGTTTCCCCGCGCTAGACGTTTGCTCCGGCCATGAATATGTGGCTGTATGACAATATTTTGAATGCCGGGGGCGCGATGGTCTTTCCAAGTTCGATCCGAATCAATCTGCTGCTGGTCGTCCTCACGGGCTTGCTGGCCATGCTGGCCGTGATCGTCACCTCCGGGATCGAGCGCCGAAGCAATGAAATCGACCACGCGATGCAGACCACCCTTCGCCTGGCCGAGCACTGCGCCGGCATGCAGGAAATGGAACTGGAGCGTATCCAGGGCGTGCTCGCCCACCTGGCCGAGAACCCGGCGGTCCAACGCCTGGACGAGGACGCCTGCAACGCCCTGTTCAAGGAATACCTTGGGGCCAATCCCAATTACGTCAACTTCGCGCTGATCGGTCCCGACGGCCTGGCCATCGCCTCCGCCCTGCCCTTCACCAAGCCCAAGGATCTGTCCCGCCGCCAGGAGATCATGGACACGCTGGCCACGCGGAGCTTTTCCGTCGGGGAATATTCCGTCGGCCAGGTCAGCAACCAGCACATTCTGCCCATCGCCCACCCGGTTTTCGACGCCGCGCACCGCCTGACCGGCATCCTCATCGCGACCCTGAAACTGCAGGAATACGGGGCCTTCTTCCAGCGCGCCGCCCTGCCGCCGGGGTCCTTTGTCGGACTGGCCGATCACCACGGCAGACGCCTCTACCGCTACCCCCTCGACGGGCATGAGCTGGGCGAGCCCATCGTCCAAAATGTCTGGAATCATCTGCGGGGCATCTCCAGGGCGGGCGTGTTCACGACCACGGATTCGTCCGGACGGGATCAGGTCTTCGCGGCCCGGCGTCTGGCCGTGCGGGAGGACCAGGAACCCTATCTGAACATCTTCGTCGGCATCCCCGAGGATCTCGTTCTCGCCGACGCCGACGCCGTCACGCTCCTGTATCTCGAATGGGGCAGCGCGGGCGCCGCGGTTTCCGTGGTTCTGGCGTGGCTCGTCGGCTATTACGCCATCCATGCCCGGTTGCGGAATCTGGTGTCCGCGGCCCGGCGCCTGGGCGCCGGCGACCTGACCGTGCGTTCCGGACTGGCCGCGTCCCGGGGCTCCATCGGCAATCTGGCCCTGGAATTCGACCGCATGGCCGCCGCCCTGGAAAAAGACGCCCACGCCCGCGAGACCGCCGTGCGGGAGGCGACACAGGCCAACGCCGCGAAGAGCGAATTCCTGGCCAACATGAGCCACGAAATCCGCACGCCGCTGAACGGCATCATCGGCATGCTGCAACTGCTCGGGATGTCCGGTTTGAGCGGGGAACAGCGGGAGCACCTGGACGCGGCCCTCGATTCCGGAAAGCGCTTGACCGCCCTGCTCTCCGACATCCTCGACATTTCGGCCGTCGAGGCCGGCAAGCTGCGGATCGCCCACGACCGGGTCGATCTGACGGATCTGCTCGACGCCCTGGAAAAGATGTTCCGGCCCAGCGCGCGCCAGAAGAACATCGACCTCGTCATCACCGTGCACCCCGGAACGCCGAAGCTCTTCATGGGGGACGAGCTGCGCATCCGGCAGATCCTGTTCAATCTGGTCGGCAACGGACTGAAATTCACCCCGGCCGGACGAGTCGCCGTCGATGTCTCGGCCCTGCCCGGCGGCCCGGCCTCGGGCCGCACGCTCCTGTTCTCCGTGTCCGACACCGGCCCCGGCATCGACGAGAGCGAGTACGACCTGATTTTCGAGACATTCGGCCAGGCGTCGCAGGGCTACACGCGCTTTCATCAGGGCGCGGGCCTGGGTCTGCCCATCGTCAAGCGCCTCGTGGAATTGATGAACGGCACACTCTGCCTGGACAGCGATTCCCGCCAGGGCAGCACCTTCCACGTCACCATTCCGGTCGCGGATATCGAGGACACGCCGGACCAGACCGCGCCCCACCAGGAAAGCCCGACGACGCGCCCCCCGACCCAGGAAGACGCCTTGCGGATCCTGCTGGTCGAGGACGAGCCCATCAACGTCCTCGCGACAACCAAACTTCTGGAAAAAAAGGGATTTTTTGTCGATACGGCGGAGAATGGGGCCACGGCCCTGATCAAGTCGGGATGCGGCCGCTACGACGCCATCCTCATGGACATCCAGATGCCGGTCATGAACGGCGTGGAAGCCACGCGGGCCATCCGCTCCGGCATGGCCGGCGAGGCCAACGCGCACATCCCGATCATCGCCATGACCGCCTACACCATGAACGGCGACCGGGAACGCTTTCTCGATTCCGGCATGAACGCCTATCTGGCCAAACCGCTGCACATCGACACGGTCTGCGCGACGATCCTGGCGGCCATCGACGAGAATCGGAGCACGACGCGGGCATCATGAAAACGCGCGCCATGCGCG
>CAYLNA010000127.1:0-5429 GCA_964384665.1 uncultured Desulfovibrionaceae bacterium
TATCCTGGCCGTCTACCGGACGACAGAATAATTCCATTTCTATTTCAAAACAAATGCTGGGAGCGCGGCCATCTTGGCCGCTTCCAGGCAGGCGAGACGCCCGCTCTCCCAGGATAACTCACGCTTTGATCGAGAAATGGAATAAGCACGCCCCCGTGACCACTCCAAACGGCCGCGCCGTCCTTCCGGACAGCGCGGCCGCTTCACTTTCCACTCCCGCACCGGAACTACGTTCACGTTCCGGCGATGACCCGCGCCAGATCTTTCAGCCCAACCGGCTTGGCCAGATAGTCATTCATGCCCGCGGCCAGGAATTTCTCCCGATCTCCGAGCATGGCGTAGGCCGTCAGGGCAATGATCGGAATGTCCTTCTTCGGCCCCAGGTGAATCGATGTCCGGATCGCGACAGTCGTTTCCAGGCCATCCATGTCCGGCATCTGAACGTCCATGAGGATCAGGTCAAAATCGCCGTCCGCCAGCATCCGGAGCACCTGAAATCCATTATCCGCGACGGCCACGGCATGCCCGGACTTTTCCAACAATTTCCGAATGCAAAGCTGGTTGCTCGGGTCGTCCTCGGCCAGAAGGATGTTCATGGGACGCATTTTCCGGTCCGGCGCGGGATGGTCCGAAGCCACGGAGACCAGTCGGGTCGCAGTTTTGAACGGCAGGGTGACATGCACCGTCGTCCCCTTTCCCAACGTGCTCTCAATCTCGATGCCGCCCCCCATGAGGTCCACAAGCCTGCGGACTATGGCGAGGCCAAGGCCTGCACCTTGGTACTGGCGGGTTGCAGAGGTTTCGACCTGGAAAAAGGGCAAACAGAGGAGCTTCAGCTTTTCTTCGGGGATTCCGATCCCCGTATCCGAGACACTGAAACGAATCCGCGTCTCGGTATTTTCTCCGGACCGGACCGGATGCACCCGCACGCTGATTTTGCCCGAATCCGTGAACTTCAGGGCATTGCCCACCACGTTGAAAAGCACCTGAAGAATCCTGAGTTCGTCCCCGATCATCGTTGGGGGCAGATCGGACGACAGGTCGCATTCCAGCGCCACTCCCTTGTTTCTGGCCGTGAGCCCAAAGAGATCCACGACGGAGTCATACAGCTTGGATATCTGGAATTCACGCTCCCGAATCGTCAGTTTTCCGGCCTCGATGCTTGAGATATCCAGAATGTCCGTCAAAAGCCGGGTCAGGCGATCCGCCGAAGTCGTGGCCAGCTGAACATACTCGCTCTGCTCCTCGTCGAGCCGGGTCGCCTGCATAAGCTGGAGCATGCCCATGATGCCGTTGAGCGGAGTGCGGATTTCATGACTCATGTTGGCCAGAAATTCCGATTTTGCCCGGTTGGCGCATTCGGCTTCCTCCTTGGCCCGAATGAGCTCTCTTTCGGCCTCCTTGCGGTCGGTGATGTCATGGATGATGGAGTGCAGCAGCTCCCTTCCGTTCGTTTCGATCCCGCTGCTGAAGACTTCCACGTCACGGATGGAGCCATCCGCCAGCCGGTGACGGAACTCAAAGCGAACGCGTTCCCGATTCCTGATCTGATCCATGACTTCCAGGAGCTGGCCGGGCGGCAGCGTGTTGATGTCCTGCATGCGCATGCGCGTCAGTTGCTCCCGCGACCACCCATAAAAATTCTCGGCCGCCCGATTGGCGTCGGTGATTTCACCAGTGGCCGGGTTGACGAGCAGCTTGACTGCGGCATGTTCCTGGAAAAGGGTCCGGAACAATGACTCACTCTTGCGCAGACCCTCGGCGGCGAGTCTGCGCTCCGCGCGTTCCCGCTTTCTTTCGAGCGCGCCGAGCACGGCCGGACCAAGACGCATGAGGCTCTCCTTGAGTACATAGTCCCAGGCCCCTGCCTTCATGCACTGCACGGCGGTTTCCTCGTTGATGGAACCCGTGACAATGATGAACGGCGTTTCCCGAACACGCTCCTTGGCCAACAACAGCGCGGACATGCCGTCGAATTGAGGCAGGTTGTAATCGGAAAGGATGATGTCGGGGCGAAAGGATTCCAATGCGTCGAGATACTCCGTGCGGGTCTCGACCACCAGAAACCGGGACTGCGGAACGTCCCGACGCACTTCACGTTGCACGAGAATCGCATCCGAGGGCATGTCTTCAACAACCAATATTTTCGTTTCTTGACTCATGCGTATGTCCAATCGGCGTGACGCCGCGCCTAGGCAGGCGGCTGGTTGACCAGGAGCCAGTACAGTCCGAGGCTGCTCATGGCTTCGAGAAAGGTATCGAAATCCACGGGTTTGACCACATAGCTGTTCGCGCCCAGGGCATAGGCGGCCTGGATGTCCGGGTCCTCCCGCGAAGACGTCACCACCACGACCGGTATGGCGCGGGTGTGCTCGTTGGACTTGAGTTCCCGCAGTACCTCCAGTCCGTTCAATCTGGGCAGTTTCAAGTCCAGAATAATCACCTTGGGCGGCTGGCCCGGGTCTCTATCTTCATAGCGCCCCCGGCAGAAAATAAAATCCAGGGCCTCGACGCCGTCTTCCACCAACCAAAGCGGATTCCCCAGATTACGCTTCCTGAGCGCGCGGATGGTCAACTCCGCGTCCTGCGGGTTGTCCTCCACCAGCAGGATATCAACAACCTGACAATTGCTTAGACTCATGCGACACTCTCCTTTCCAAGCGTGAAGTAAAAAGCCGCACCCTGGCCGGCTTCGCTTTCGGCCCAGATCCGGCCGCCGTGCCTTTGGACGATGCGCTGGACAATGGCCAGGCCGACCCCGGTCCCCTCGAAGTCCCTGGCCGAATGCAGACGCTGAAAGACGCCGAAAAGCTTGTCCGCGTACCGCATGTCGAAACCCGCGCCATTGTCCTTGATGCCGTAGACGGTCCCGTCCTCGGATTGCCGCGCCTCGATCCTGATCTCGGCCTTGTCTTTCCTGGAACTGAACTTGATGGCGTTGGACAGCAGATTGACCCAAAGTTGGCGGACGAGAGCCGGATCACCGAGACATAACGGAAGATCGCCGACCTGGAAATCAAGACGGTCCCTGCTTTCCTCCGTGGTCTGTTCAAAATAGACCGACGTGGCCAGGGCCGCCATATCAATGAGTGCGGGATTGATGGCGGCGCGGCCCGTGCGCGAAAAGGTCAACAAGTCGTCGATGAGCTTCCCCATGTCGCGGGCGCTGTCGCTGATGACGGCGCAAACCCGCTTCCCGTCTTCGTCCAGCCGACCGGCATGGTCTTCCAGCAGGATGCGGCTGAAACCAGTGATGGCCCGAAGCGGCGCGCGAAGGTCATGCGACACGGAATAGCTGAAAGCCTCAAGCTCCTTGTTCGCAGCGACAAGCTGCGCGGTGCGTTCCTCGACCCGCGCCTCAAGCTCGGCATTGAGCTGGCGGATCTGTTCCTCGCTCTCCCGCAAGGCGGCCAGCGCCTCCTCGGCCCGGGCGCGGGCCGCGTTGGCGTCCTGCATCTGGTTCAGGGCGGCGATCCGCGCCCGGTTCTGCACGTCGAGGGCGGCGGCCTGGGCCTCGGTCAGAGCCTGCTCGACGCGCTTGCGCTCGGTCAGGTCCAGGGCATAGGCGATCCGGCTCACGGGTCGGCCGTCGTCATCCCGCAGCACCGTCACGTCCAGCAGCACCGGGAAGCGGCGCCCATCTTTGGTGACGTGCTCGCTTTCGAACACGACATGGGTCGACGCGTCGAGCGTGGCGACCATGTCACGGACATCCGCGTTCTTGTCCGGAGCAAAGAGCCTCTGGACAGGCATGCCGGACATTTCGGCGCGGTCATACCCCCGCGTGCGCGCGAAGGCGGGGTTGGCCGCGATCACGATGTTGGTGCGCGCGTCCACGATGACCAGCCCCAGTTCCGCGTGCTCGAAGGCCTCGACCCAGAGGCGCAATCGCGTCTCGGCCCGCCGAAGCTCCGTGACATCGAAAAACGTCGACAGGGCGCCGCCATCCATCACGATGCCGGAAATCCGGACGATGCGCTCCGACCCATCCTTGCAGGTCACCCGATACTCCCCGGCCTCGATGTCCGAGCCGTGCGCGACGGCGCGCTCCACGGCGGCGTCCCAGCGGGCCATGACCTCGGCGCGATAGTCCGGATCGGGATAAGCGAAACGCCACCAGGCGTCGATGGAGGGAATATCCTCGATGGAATACCCGAAGAGGTGAACAAAACGGTCGTTCTGGGCCAAGACGAGTCCGTCCTTGCCGACTTGGCCCATGGGCACAGGCGCGTCGTAAAAAAGCCGGCGGAAGCGTTCCTCGCTCTCGCGCAGCTCGGTCGAGGCCGCTCCGAGCCGTTCCTGAACGGCCGCGATTTCGGCGATTTCCGCGACCCCGTCATCCACTTCGTGTCGGGTCAGCCTGGCCAGATCCCGGCTCAGCCGACGGCTCGCGGCCGCGCCGCCCAGAAAACTCGCCAGGGTCGCGACCAGAAGTCCGGCCCCCACGGTGAAGCCGGTCTTCAGCAATGGCTCAAGGCGAGCGTGACGCGGAATTTCCAGGGTCACGGACCAAGGGGAAATCGTGGATTTGATCACGATACGGCCGGAATCGGACACGCCACGGGTCATGGTCTCGTTCTCCGGGCCACGGCGGGCGATGACGTCCCCCCTGCCGTCGAGCAGGGTCATGATCCAGTCCTCCGGCAGCGAAAATTCATCAAGACGATCCTGAAACTGTTTGGCTTCATAGGTGGTGAGCAGCAGACGGACCACCCTGTTCTCCCGCACGACCGGGGCCGCGATGGCCACGAGCGTCGCGTTGGCCACCGGCCCAAGGAAGGTGTCGCCCACGGCCGGCTTCATGGTCGCCACGGCGGCAGGGGCCGCCGCGTGTCCTTTGGGACGCGGCAGTACCGGAAGCGGGTCGCCGTATGGCACGCGCGTATTGAAAAGCATCTGCATCGGTCCCTCGGCATCGGCCAGGATCACGTGGCTCCCGAAACTCTCGCGGAAGCCCTGGGCCTCCTGATAGAGATCTTTCCAGCGCGACCTGTCATCCATGGCCGGGGAAAACGCCAGCATATTCAGGGCGCGGACGCGCGACCGCAGATGCAGGTCGATCGAAAGGGCGAAGTTCTTCGCCAGATGCAGGGCTTCCTGGTCGCGCCGCTCCAGGGTGGCGCGAACGCTGTCATAGGTCAGCCAGAGGCCCAGGATCAGAAGAGGCAGCACGCACAGCCAGATCAAACGGGTGAGAAACATCTTCAGCGGAATGCCGGGAGAGCGGACCGTGGCGTCGTTCATGGCGCGTCGGGCTCGTTTTGGTCGACAAAGGAAAGATCGTACGGGGGAGCCAGATCCAGCCGCAGGGACAGGTCATTGACCTGCCGCTTGAGCGCGACCATCCGCAATTCCCTCCCCACCGATGCCTGAAAAAAATTTTCCAGCTCTTCGTTTCTACGCATCAGATCCTCCTCGATGCGTTTGCG
>CAYLNA010000128.1:0-1110 GCA_964384665.1 uncultured Desulfovibrionaceae bacterium
TTTTGGTGGGCCGTGGTCACTCTGACCACGGTCGGCTACGGGGACATCGTGCCGGCCACGGTGGGCGGGCGGATCATGGGCGTGGTGGTCATGTTCTGCGGCATCGGTCTGGTCAGTACGCTGACCGGTAATCTGGCTTCCATGCTCGTGGTGGAGCAGGCCAGGAAACGCAAGGGGTTGTTGGTGGTCAATCTTTCCCGACATGTCGTTATCGTGGGCTGGAACGCCTTTGGACTGAACCTGGCCACCTCGCTGCGGGCCAACGGCGTCATCGGCGCGGGGTCGCGCGGGCATTTGGTCCTGGTCAACAATCTGGGTCAGGACGAGCGCGACGCCATCGCCGCCCAGTTGGACATGGGCGAGCGTCTGCATTTCGTCTATGGCAACGTGACCCAGGTCGGGGTGCTGCGCAAGGCCGCCCCGGATCGGGCCGCAGTGCTCTATCTGCTGCCCCGCGACGACAGTCAGACCGCCAAGGACGCGGAGCAGGAAACCCTGTACGCGGCCCTGGCCCTGCGCGAACTGGCTCCGCGCGTGCCGATCTATGGAGAGGTGCTGTTGCCCGAGAGCCGTAACCATCTGCTGCGGGCCGGAGTGAACGAGGTGGTCGTGCGCGGGGAAGTCGGCTCGCGGCTTTTGGGCATGATGGGCGCGAGCCTGTCCATGTGGACCTTCATGGAACGGCTGCTTGGCGTGCACGGCGCGTCGCTTCTGAGTTACCGGCTCCTCAGCGCCGAGGAGCGCGAGTCGACCTGGGGAGGGCTCATGACCGAGGCCAGACGCCGGAATGAACTTCCCCTGGGGCTGTGTCGCCTGGGGGGCAATCTGTCCCTGGAAGATGTCCTGGACGAGGGTTTGGCCCTGGACCGTTTCATTTTGGAGTTGTTTCGCAATTCCGGACAGAAAACGGCCCTGGGGTCGGCCGGGCCGGAGGTGTTGCCCAACCCGGCCGACGATCAGGCCCTGGCCGGGTATGACGCCCTGCTCTATCTCAAGGCCGGAGGCGGGGCATGAGCGGATTCACGGATTGGCGATCCATCAGCGTGTTCCGGGACTTGAGCGACCGCGATCTGGAGCTGGTGCGGGAAATTTTCACGCTGCGGCGCGTGG
>CAYLNA010000128.1:1210-5389 GCA_964384665.1 uncultured Desulfovibrionaceae bacterium
CGTCTGGCGGCCACGGTGCGGCGCAACAATCAGGAACTGGTCAAGCTGACCACGGCCCTGGCCCTGGCCCTGGACCGGGCATCCCGATAAGAGCGGGGTCGCCCCCGCACCCCGCCAGGGGCGCGCCCCTGGACCCGCTCAGGATTGGGCCAGACCGACCTCGGCTTCGACGCCCGTGATGGCCGCGATGGCCAGGGTCAGGAACTCGCCCAGCTCCAACCCGATCTTCTCGCATTCCTTGATGGTCTCGCGGCAGACCGAAGCCGCGAAGGCCTTGTCCTTCATCTTCTTTTTCAGGCTTTTGGCCTCCATGCCCTGCATGCGCGTCGGCCGGACCAGGGCGGCGGTGTGGATCAGGCCGGTCACGGTCTCGCCGCAACGCAGGGCGAAGTCGAAGACAGTTTCCGGCTGGTTGCCGTTCAACTCGTTGTGGCGTTTGATGGCCAGGATGGCCTCGTCCGGCAGCTTGCCGGCCAGTTGCTCGGCCGTGACCAAACCGTGTTGGTTCGGGGTGTCCTTGGTCTGGGGATAGTCCAGGTCGTGGAGCAGGCCGGTCAGGCCCCAGACGTGCGGGTCATGGCCCAGGCGGTCGGCCAGGGCGCGCATGACGGCCTCGGTTTCCAGGGCGTGGGCGACAAGATGATCGGGCGCGGAATTTTTGAGCAGCTCAAGAGCTTCGTCGCGGGTCAGCATGATTTTTTCCTCCGTGGGTTGGAGGCGAAAAGTCAGGCATTTCGCGCTTCCGGTCAAGTCAGCAGCAGCGCGTGCCCCGCTTCCAGGGCAGCCAGGTCTGGATGATCAGGGACGCGCAGCCCACGCCGGGGGTGACGGTGATGGCCTGGGTCGGGCAGTTCAGGGCGCAGGCTCCGCATTCCATGCAGGCCTCGCGGTCCAGGATGGCCGCCTTGCCGCCCTCGACGGCGAAGACGCGGCGCGGGCAGACCGTGGCGCAGAGTCCGCAGCCCACGCATTTGGACAGGTTGTAGGCCAGGGTGGTCACATTTTCGAGATGGCGGAAGTTCAGCATCGTGTCCTCACGAAAAATTGCCCCGGATGAACAGCGCGGCGGCCAGGACAGCGCCAGCGGCCAGCGCCGGAATGGCCCGGCGCATCTCTTTTTCCACGCCCGAGGGGGCGGTGTAGGGCGTGGACCCGGTGAAATTAAGGGCCAGCCACGCGGCCAGAACCATGGCCCAGGTTCCGGCTCCGAGCAGGGCCGGCCAGGATGCGGCCGGAAAGAGCAGTGTCAGTGACGTCGCCGCCATCATTCCCAGCCCGGCTCCACCCAGGGAAAAGATCCGGGTCGGCAGCCAGGGCAAGAGCAGGGGAAACAGGATCGTTCCGCCGAGCACGCCCAGGCCCGTGGCCGTGGAGGCCAGGACCCAGCGCGCCCGGATGGCGGCCAGGGAGAATTCCGCGCCAACGAGGCTCAGAACCAGGGCGGCCGCCAGGGCCCAGAGCAGGGGTTTGCCGCCCAAAACCAGTTCCACCGGGATGACCTCGGCCCGCTCCCTGAGGGAGAAGGTCACGGCGCGCATGGACGCATCCTCCCCGTGGTCCAGATAGCGCGGCAGGTCATGAGCCCTGATGGGCCCGAATTCGGCCGTGAAGCCCGTGGCCGCGCGGATGTCTCGGACGCGCACGCCGTTGGCCCCGAGCTGGGGCAGGATCAGGCGGCGGTGGCTGACGATGCGCTCCAGGCCGGTCTTGCCGACCTGCTCAACGATGGCTTCGGCGCTGAACGTGCCTTTGCCGCCGGCGCACCAGACATTGATCCCGCGCGTGTCCGCCACCAGCAGCCAGACGTCTCGCCCGGCCAGGGCGAAGCGAACCGCGTCGAAGGTCAGCTTGTAGTTGGCCGTGACGAGAATCGGGGAATCAGGGCTGGGCGCGCCGATGGCGTAGAGGCCCGGATTGACGGTGTAGCGGTTGCGGTCCAGGCCCAGGCGGGCGCGGCAGGTTCCGAGCCGGTCCCACGGATTTGGCCGCGTCGCCACGCGCGGAATGCGTCCGCCGGGCGTGGCCAGGAAGCCGATGACGTAGGGCTCGACGCGATAGCCGGGCAGGTCGTCCACCCCTGCACCAGGGGCGGGCGGCGGGCCTCAGCAGGGGGCCGTGGACGCTGGCGCGCCTTGCGCATCCGGGGAAGCTGGCCTGGGTGTGGCCATGGGAAAGGGCTGGAGTGGTTTCATGGCTCAGAGGTCCTGGATGAGGTTCTTGAGTTCGGCCAGACGGTCTTTATCCACGCAGTAGCAGATGCGCGGGCCCTCGATTTCGCCCCGGATCAGTCCGGCTTCCTTGAGTTGTTTCAGGTGCTGGCTGACCGTGGATTGGGCCAGGGGCAGGATGTTCACGATCTCGCCGCAGATGCATCTGTCCACTCGTACCAAGTGACGCAGGATGGCCACGCGGGCTGGGTGTCCCAGGGCCTTGCACAGGCTGGCCAGAGTGTGGTCGTTGGTCATGGGGGCTCCATAATCGTATATCGGCAAAATACGATAGAGGCTGGTTTTCGTCAACAGCGTGGGCCGGTTGAATTTTTTTTCGCGGACGGGCATGCTGCCCCCATAACCCCAAAGGAGGATCTATGCGCTGGAAACAGTTTTTCACCCCGGTTCAGTCCATGAGCGCCGACGATGCGCGGGAATATCTGTCCGACAAGACCTTGCAGGAAGTGACCATTCTCGATGTGCGCCAACCCGGCGAATACGAGGAGGGGCATATTCCCGGCGCCAAGCTCGTGCCCTTGCCCGTGCTGACCGACAGTCTGGACGAGATCGACCCGTCGCTTCCCGTGCTGGTCTATTGCGCCATCGGCGGCCGCAGCCGCGTCGCCGCCCAGACCCTGGCCGGCAAGGGTTATGATCAGGTCATCAATCTTTCGGGCGGGTTCAAGGCCTGGAACGGTCAGGCCGCGTTCGGAGCCGAGGAAGAGGGCGTGGAGCTGTTTTCGGAACTGGGCAACGCCGAACAGATTCTGGCCACGGCCTACTCCCTGGAGGATGGGTTGCGGGATTTCTATCTGAAGATGCTGGACCGGGTTTCGAACGAAAAGGTCAAGAGCGTGTTCAGATTGCTCGCCGACATCGAGATCAAGCACAAGGATCGGCTTTTCGAGGAATACACCCGCCTGACCGGCAAGACCGACCGGGGCGCTTTCGAGTGTTCCTTTGTCGTCAAGGTCATGGAAGGCGGCCTGACCACCGAGGAATATCTGGACCGCTTCAAGCCCAACCTGGACAACCCGGTTGATGTCATCTCCCTGGCCATGTCCATCGAGGCCCAGGCCCTGGACCTGTACATGCGCGCCGCGAATTGGACCCAGAACGAGGAAAACCGGGCCATTCTCGCACAGATCGCCTCCGAGGAAAAAACGCATCTGGCCCGGCTGGGGCAGCTCCTGGACGAGATAACGGGCTAGAAACGGCTGTCCTGACGCCGTCGGGAGAAAATTTGCGCACGGTGTACGTTTTTTGCGCACTCTTCCGGAAATGGGGAGCGGGCGGCTGTCGTGATCGTTGCGGGGAGTCCTGGCGTGGCGCGCTTGGGCTTTTGCGAACGCCTCGGCACGTCGCTTGCTGTATGCCCGATGTCCTCGCCAGAGTTGGTGCTGGCGGTATCCGGGCGCAAGGGAGAGATTGTCATGAAGCGTATATGTTATCTGATGTGGCTTGCGGGAATGGTTGGTTTGGTCGCGTACGGCTTCAGTGAGTCCATTTTGGATCAGGCCGCCATGGCGGCCGAACTGGTGGAGCAAGTCGTCGCCTTCGTGACAATCTGACGGGATTCGCCTCCAGCCTCGCGTTCCGGCGGTCGTGGGATTTTCCCCGGCCGCCGGATTCGTTTTTCAGGCCCCGGGCTCGGCCGCGGGTTCGGATTCAGCCTCGGCTTCGGGCGCGGGCGTGGGTTCCGTGCTGACTCCATGCTTGGCTTCCATCCAGGCCGTGGCCAGGCCCAGGATGAGGAACGCGCTGTCGCGGATGATGTACCAGCGCATGTCGTCCGTGGTTTCGCCGGCCGAGCTGAAGCAGCCGCAATCGAGGTTGATGCCGCGCAGATGGGCGCTGACGATGGCCCCCAGGAAAACGACCAGCAGCAGGTTGGACAGGACCAGGGTCGCTCCCATCCAGACCCGGCACACGAGCAACATGGCCAGGAGGATTTCCAGCCAGGGCAGGA
>CAYLNA010000129.1:0-5385 GCA_964384665.1 uncultured Desulfovibrionaceae bacterium
CGCGCTTTCTGTCCGAACAGATCGAGACGTTCAAGAAGCGTATCGACGCGGTGGAAGAGGAAATCAATCGGTACAAGGCCGAACATGGTCTGCAACTGGCCGTGGATCAAACCATTCTCCGCTACGAGATCGCCGAAGCCGAGAAAAGGCTCGAGGAGGTGCGGGCGCGCAAGGTCGAGCTGGAAACCCAGGCCCGGCTGATTCCGTCCGGCGCGAGCCGTGGTGATGGCGTGGGCGAGAAGCAGCGTCAATTGACGGCCCTGCGGACGATGTACACGGAAACCCATCCCAAGATCGCCAGGTTGAAGGGTGAAATCGCGGCCCTGAAGGCCAATCCTTCTCCCGCTCCGGCTGGAGATGGGGGAAACGTGAAGACGCGAGCCTTGATCCAGGCCGAATTGGACGCCAGCAAGGGCATGGAGGCGCGTCTTCAGCAGGCCATCGAGGAAAAAATGCAGCTGTTGCGGGAGATTCCGACCATCCGCACGGAGTTGAACGAATTGCTGCGCAAGAAGGAAAACGAGAACGTGATCTACAATCAGCTCGTGACCAGATACGGCCAGTCGGAAGTGTCCAAGCAGATGGAGATGGAGAACAAGGCCATGACCTTCCGCATCGTGGACCCAGCCATCCTGCCCGAAAGGGCGATCAGTCCCAAGCGGGCCTTGATCATGACTGCAAGCTTTTTGGTCGGTTTGGCCGCCGGCATCGCCTTGATCGTCGCGCCCTACAAATTGGGCGGCGCGGTCCAGAGCGTGGCCGATCTGCGCGTCTTGAATCAGCGGGTTTTGGCGGTCATTCCTTCCATCGCCAAGCCCGATGAAGAGCGCAGGCGGAAGGCGACGGATCGGATCTTCCTGCTCGTCGCGGGGGTGTATTTCTCCCTGCTCGCGGCCATTGCCGTGTTCGAGGCCTTGGGACATTCATATCTGGAAAAATTGTTTGAACCTGTGTTGCGGTATTGGCTTTAACCGGCATGGATTGCCGTGGATCCGGGCGGTGCACCGATGAGTAGAATCGAGGAAGCCCTGGCCAAGGCGGCTGGGATGCATGGCGGTGGAGGTGCGAAAGCGG
Organism: uncultured Desulfovibrionaceae bacterium; assembly: GCA_964384665.1. GTDB lineage: Bacteria > Desulfobacterota > Desulfovibrionia > Desulfovibrionales > Desulfomicrobiaceae > Desulfomicrobium. Next base: position 1,075 of record CAYLNA010000129.1, read on the forward strand.
GCGCTCGTCCGGGCGTGGCCAGGGTGCCGTTGTCCGACTCCATCCGGCGACAGGGGGCGCAGGTGGCGGAGGAGACCCTGGTGGTCATCAACGCTCCACTGTCGCCCATGGCCGAGGAATACCGCAAGCTCAAGGAAGCCTTGGTCAAGATGACCAAGCGCGAACGTTTCGAGAATCTCATCGCCGTGACCAGCGCCACGGCGGGCGAGGGCAAGAGCATGACCGCCGTCAATCTGGCGGCGAGCTTGGCCAATGAGTTCGACCATACCGTCCTGCTGGTGGACGCCGATCTGCGTCGGCCGTCCCTTCACAGGTATCTTGGGTTGGGAGCGAGCAAGGGCTTGTCCGACTGCCTGCTGGAGGGATTGGACGTGGGCGAACTTTTGATCAGGACGGACATCGGCAAATTGTCCGTCTTGCCAGCGGGCGCAGCCATGCCCAATCCGGCCGAACTTTTTTCCTCGGAGACCATGCGCGCCTTGTTTCAGGAAATGAAAAGCCGTTATGCGGATCGCTATATCATCATCGACACGCCGCCGGTTTTGCCCTTCGCCGAAACGCGGTCCATCGCCGGTTTCGTCGACGGCGTGGTGCTGGTGGTCAAGGAGGGACAGCCTTCCCTGGAGCAGGTTCAGGCCGCCATCGACGCCCTGGACAACAAGGTGCTCGGCATTGTCTACAACGGAACCCAGATGCTGGAGCGGTCATCCTATTATTACCACCAATATCACTACCGATATCCAGGATAGGTTGGATCGTGTACACGGAATTTTTTGGTCTGCGCGAGCGGCCCTTCGATCTTCTGCCAAACCCCGACTTTCTTTTTCTGAGTCGGGCCCACAAGCGCGCCCTGACCTATCTGGTCCACGGAATCCGGTCGCGGGCCGGCTTCATTCTGCTCACGGGCGAGGTTGGTTCCGGGAAGACGACAATCATCCGCAACCTCATCCGGACCCATCTCAAGGATTGCGTTTTGTCCAAGGTCTTCAACACCAAGGTCGATTCCAGACAGTTGCTGGCCCAGATCAACGGGGATTTCGGCTTGGAAACGGAAGGCCTGGACAAGGCGGCCCTGCTGCGCGACCTGCATGATTTTTTGATCGATCAGTACGCAAGCCGCCATGACGCCGTGCTCATCATCGACGAAGCCCAGAATTTGTCGCCCGAAATTCTCGAAGAAGTGCGCATGCTGTCCAATTTGGAAACGGACCGGGACAAACTGCTCCAGATCATTCTGGTCGGTCAGCCCGAATTGCGCGCGACTCTGGCCCTGCCCGCGCTGCTGCAACTGCGCCAGCGCATTCAGATCAATTGCCACATCCAGCCGCTCGGCCCCTCGGAAGTGGCGGATTATATCGGCTATCGTCTGGAGAAGGCCGGCAATCGGGACGCCCTGGATTTCGAACCCGAGGCCGTCGAGGCCATCGCCGCCTACAGTCGGGGCATTCCTCGGCTCATCAACATCATGTGCGACTATATCCTGGTCGATGCTTTTTCCGCCCGGAACACGCTCGTCACGAGTCGGGTTGTGCATGAATTGGCCGAAGATTTGGCCTTCGACGCCCAGTACTGGGATGTTTCGCCGGCTCGGGGCGCGGGCGGGCGGGAGAGCGGGGGCGAGGTTCAATCCGATTTGGGACCCGAGGTTTCGAGCATGTCGCGGAGTGTGGTCGCCCAGGCCAAGGTTTTGACCATGCTCGGGGAACTGAGCAGACGGATTGCATCCTTGGAATCCATGCCGGTCTGGGATCATTCGGCCCTGCTGGGGCTTCAGGAGCGTCTTGACAGGCTGGAAGCGGGCGTGGATGCTAAAATCAAGGACATTCGCCTGGGGCAGCAACAACTCCGGCTGCTTTTGACGCAGCCGCAGGCGCCGTCTCCGGCCGAGGACGCGGTTCCGAGGCGACCAGGAGCATGGCGGGCGATCTGGAATTTTTTGTGGGGTAATTAGCCGTCATCGGAACACATGGACGCGAAAGCTGGCGGGAACAATGCAAAAAGGGGCATGACGGTGAAATTCATTGCGGCGATGGTTTGCTGTGTGCTGTGCGTGGCCTCCCTGGCCTGGGCCGAGCCGGAATGGCGGGCGTCCCTTGGCGTCGGCGAGGAATACAACGACAACATCAGGGAAGAACGGAATGGGGAAGGCGACTTTGTCACCAACGTCAAGCCTTCCGTGGGATATCGGCACGAAGGCGCTCAAACGCTGGTGGAAGCGGGCTACACGGGCACGTGGAAGCACTATGCCGCGAACACCATGGACCAGGAATTCAACCACGACGCGCGGGCGCGCGCCCTGGTCGACGCCTGGCGAAATTTTTTGTTCTTCGACGTGGGAGATGTCTACCGCATGGTGAATCGGGATACGACCCGCGGCGATGTGATCGAGGAAGATTCCACGCTCGATCAGGTGCAGCAAAATACATTTTCTTTTTCCTCCTACATCACTCCGCGTTTCGGTGATCGGGGATCGATGAAAACCGGGTACGCCTACAGTAATATTTGGTACGAAAAAGACGGGGAAGCCAAGAATATCCACAGAGGGTTCGCTGATTTGATTTATGAGCTGTCGCCTCGGTCCGCCTTGTTGTCCGGCTATTCCTATACATACCAAATTTCCAACTCCGGCGATCAGAACCAGCACATCGCCTATCTTGGCGCTAGTTATCAGTACGCGCAAAATTCACGGCTCTTCGCCAAGGCTGGCCCCCAGTACACCCGATATGGCGAAAGCGGGACGAGTTCGTTGTCCCTGTACTGGGATGCGGGATGGACCCATGATTTCGGACACGTATTGCTGGACGTGACCACTGGCGTCAAATCCGAGGACGATCCGGATTCCGGCGACACCTACGACAAACGCTTCGGAACCGTTCGGCTGTCCAGACCGTTCGAACGCGGCGTCGTGAGCGTATTCACGACCGTGGAAGATTACGAGCAGGACGGCGGTTCCGACACGACCGTGGAAGATTACGGGCAGGAAGGCGGTTCCGACACGGCCCGCCGGCTCTATGCGGGGGTGAACGTCAGTCATGAGTTGACGTCTCGTCTGAGCGGCGCGCTGAGCGTTTCCCGGGATCTGCAGGATGAATCCTCGGAAAACACGACCCGCTGGTATGGCAGCCTGGCCTTCAAGTACGCCTTGGCCGAAGACCTCGCGGCGGAAGCATGGTACCGCTACAAGGATGTCTCCAATTCCGAGGGTGACGATGACTATGCCGTGCATCGGATCGGGGTGCAGCTGACCAAACAGTTCTGAGCGCAGCCCGTGGCTTTTCTCCAACCCTGTATGTCGCGGAGGAAGTCAATGAAAAACGCCTTGACCATCGACGTGGAAGACTATTTCCAGGTCACGGCCTTCGAGACTCTGGTCAACCGCAGGGACTGGGCGATCTATCCATCCCGCGTGCAGGACAACACGCTGCGTGTTCTGGATCTGCTGGACGAATACTCCCTGCGGGGAACGTTTTTCGTCCTGGGCTGGGTGGCCGAACATTTTCCCTCCCTGGTTCACGCCATCGCGGATCGCGGCCACGAGGTGGCCTGCCATGGTCACGAGCACGCGCTCATCTACAATCAGGAGCCGGAAATTTTTCGGCAGGATCTGCGCCGGGCCAAGGCCGTCCTGGAAAAGCTCGTCGGCCGTCCCGTGCTGGGCTATCGGGCCCCGAGTTATTCCATCACCAACCAATCCCTGTGGGCCCTGGATATTCTGATCCAGGAAGGCTTTGTCTACGATTCCAGCATCTTTCCCATTGTCCACGACAATTATGGCATTCCCGGAGCGGACCGCTTTCCCCATGTGATCGAGCGCCCGGACGGGCGCATCCATGAATTCCCCCTGACCACCTTTCCCCTGAACGTGCTGGGCCGGCGGCTTGTCTTGCCCATTGCCGGCGGCGGTTATCTGCGCCTTTTGCCCGCGCGGCTGGTGCGTCACGCCATGCGCCGGATCAACGATCGCGAACACCAGCCCGTGGTGCTGTATTTCCACCCCTGGGAGATCGATCCGGACCAACCGCGCATCCGGGCCAGTCTGAAGTCCCGGTTTCGGCACTATCTCAACCTGGACCTGATGGAAGACAAGCTCAGGCTTTTGTTTCAGGGCTTGCGCTTCGGGACCATGGCCAGCGTCCTGGGCGTGAACGAGGGCGATGCCTCGATTCATGGGAGGGAAAAGGCATGAACGCGGTAAACCGGGGGGATCTGTACTCCCATGTTGTGCGGAGCGTGGTGGCTCCATTGTGGGCGTTGCATGAGAAAAGCCCGTATCTGCGGCACTATGAAAATTTTTTGCGCACGCAGTACCGT
>CAYLNA010000130.1:0-5375 GCA_964384665.1 uncultured Desulfovibrionaceae bacterium
CGGACCTTCGGCCGCGACGCGGGCGTGGCCCTGCTGGCCCTCATGCTGGGCCTCAAGCCCCTGGAAAGCAAGTCCGCCCGCGATCTGCTGGCCCTGCTTTTCCTGGCCTATTTCGTGGTCGTGACCAACGTGCTCTATGCCCAGACCCTGCCCATGAGCGCCTACATGCTGGGCTGCGTGGCCCTGATCACCGGCGCCCTGGTCCATCTGCATTCCGGACGGACCGCGTTGTCGCCGGACCTGCGCCGGGGCGGCGCTTTGTTGGCGCAGGCCCTGCCCCTGGCCGCGCTTCTGTTCATCTTTTTCCCGCGTCTGCCCGGCGCGTTGTGGGGCGTGCACGATCCCCGCGACGCGGGCGTGAGCGGGTTCAGCGACACCCTGGAGCCGGGATCCGTGGCCGGTCTGTCCCTGTCCCGGGCCGTGGCCTTTCGGGTCGATTTTCCGGGCCCCATGCCGGACAAGGCCGCTCTGTACTGGCGGGGTCTGGTCCTGGATTCCTTCGACGGACGGCGCTGGTTCCGGCGCGACATCGCGCGCGGGGAGCAGGAAGGGCTGGCCCGGGCCGTGCCGCCCGGCGATCGGGTCGCCTATACCGTGACCCTGGAACCCCACAACACGCGCTGGCTTTTCGCTCTGGACGTGCCCATCGTTCCGCCCGAGAACACGGTGCTCGGTCCGGAATACACGGTCGAGACCGCGCGCCCGGTGCGTTCCCGGATTCGCTATGACCTGATTTCCTCCCTGCGCACCCCGGCCGGAAGCAGCCGGCCCGACGCCCGCTGGACCGAACTGCCGGACGGGGGCAATCCCCGCGCCCGGGATCTCGCCCGGCAGTGGAAGAGCGCCGGCTACTCGGCCCGGCAGATGGCGGCCACGGCCCTGAACATGTTCGCCCACGAAGGCTTCGCCTACACCCTGCGCCCCGGTCCGGCCGAGGGCGATCTGATCGACCATTTCCTGTTCGAGACCCGTCAGGGCTATTGCGAGCATTTCGCCTCGGCCCTGACTTTTCTACTGCGCGCGGCCGGGATTCCGACGCGGATCGTGGTCGGGTATCAGGGCGGGGAGCGCAATCCCATGGGTGGGTATCTGATGGTCCGCCAGTCCGAGGCCCATGCCTGGGTCGAGGTCTGGATCGAGAACGAGGGCTGGACGCGGGTGGACCCGACCTCGGTCGTCGCGCCGTTGCGCATCGCCCAGGGCCAATCGGCCGTGCTGCCCGTGGAGCCGTCGGCGCTGCCAGAGGAAGGACTGGCCCTGATCCGGGCCATCGGCGATTTTGCTCGTCTTGGCTGGGACGCGACCAACAACGCCTGGAATCAGTGGGTGCTCGATTTCAGTTTCGAGCGCCAGCGCGGCCTGTGGGACCGCTTCGGTCTCGACGCCTGGAGCGCGCGCGGGGCCGGCGTCCTGGCCATGGTCCTGGGGGGCGGCGTGGCCGTGATCCTGGGCGTTGTTTTCGTGGTCCTGCTGCGGCCGGATCGCCGCCGCGTGGACCGGGTCCAGGCGGCCTACGCGCGGTTCTGCCGCAAGCTGGCCCGCCTCGGCCTGTCCCGGCGCCCGGCCGAGGGACCGGCCGCCCTGGCTCGGCGTGTCGGCCGGGAGCGCCCGGACCTGCTGCCCCTTGTGCGGCCCGTCACGGACGCCTATATCGGGTTGCGCTACGCGGATCGGATGACGCCGGATGGCGTGGCCCGGTTCGAGCGCGCCGTTGTGCACTTCATACGAAACAAGGATTTGTGATGGAAGAAAAGAAGGATTCGCTGGTGGCGGTCCCCAAGACCGAGGAGCCGCCGCATACGCCCATCGAGGAGGACTACTTGCAGGCCAAGGCCTATTTCAAGGAATCCATGGTCCAGGCGGTCAAGACCAATGCCGCCCTGGTCACGGTGCTGGGTATGTTCGTGGTGCGGGGAGTCCGTTATGCCTGGGAGGCCGTGCGGCGGTATTTTCCCGGGCAGCGGGATGGAATGTAGAAAAGGGCGCCTTGAGCGCCCTTTTTGGTGGAGATCAGTTGGTTCCCAGCAGCCCGGCCCGGAATTTTTCGCCCGGTCCCGGTTTGGGGCCGATCCAGCAGGCCAGGAGGGCGTCGGCGAAATCCTTGCCCGCGATGACGCCCTTGGTCGCGCCCTTGACCCGCACGGTGGTCCCGGCGGCCGGATCGTAGGCGCATTCCAGGGTCTGGCCGGAGTCCATGTTTTCCATCATGGCGGCCAGGGCGTCGAAGCGTTCCTTCAGGGCCGCGTCCGCGCCGGGGGTGTTGTTGGCGAGACCTTCGCGCCAAGCCTCGGCGATTTTCGCGGCCGGAACCTCGCGCAGGAAGTGCATGGCCATGACCCGTGGCGCGTCGGCGGCCAGGATGGCCTGGGCGTTGGCGGACGGCGCGGCCAGGTACAGGCCGGCCACATAGACGGAAAAGAAGGTGAAGGTGCGCGTGCCCATGCCGTTCAGGGTCAGGTTGGACTGGCCCAGGGCGATGGTGTCCGGCAGGGTGACGCCGTCGCGCTGTCCGCCCAGGGCCGGGGAGGACATGCAGAAGATGAAGTAAAAGATGAAAAGATACTTGCGGTTCATGGCGTGGCTCAAAGGTTACTCTGTTGAAATGTTAAAATAAATTATGGAATCATCGCGTCATGCTGAGTGTGCGCTTAGCATCGGCCGATGCCGAAGAAAAGAGAAAATTGGGCATGACGGGGGGCATGATGATCGCCATTCTTTCCGATATTCACGGCAATCTGGAGGCCTTGGAGGCAGTGTGGCGGGACATGGCCGCCTTTGACGTGGACCGCGTGGTCTGCCTGGGGGACATGATCGGCTACGGTCCCAACCCCGAGGAGGTGCTCGTCTCCGTCCGCGAGCGCGGAGCCGAATGTTGCATGGGCAACCACGAGTTGGGCGTGGCCTTCCGCCGGGAGCGATCCTGGTTCAATCCCACGGCCCGCAAGGGCCTGGCCATCACCGCGGAACTTCTTTCCCCGGACAGCCTGGCCTTCATCGCCGCTTTGCCCCGTTTTCTCTGTCTGGAAGGAGCCCGCTTCGTGCATGGCTTTCCGCCGGACAGCGTGACCACCTATCTTTATGCCGCGTCCGAGGCGGAGGTTCTGGACTGGTTCGCGCGCGGCGAAAGCCTGACCTTTGTCGGCCACACCCATGAATTGGCCCTGGTCGAGAGCGGGGAGCATGGTCTTGTTCGCCGGGCCTTGGGCCGGGAAAGCGTTGCGCCGGTCCGGCCCTGCCTCGTCAACGCGGGCAGTGTCGGCCAGCCCAGGGACGGAAACAACAACGCCAAGTATCTGCTCTGGGACACGGACAGCGGCGCGGTCACGGTCCGTTTCGCGCCCTACGACATCGGCTTGACCGTGTCCAAGATCCACGGTCGGGGATTTCCGGATTACTTCGCCACGAGGCTGTGGTGATGGACATTGGCGCGTATACCATCCTCGGGCGGCTGGGACGCGGCGGCATGGGCGGGGTGTACAAGGTCCGCCACCGCGCCCTGGGCCGGATCATGGCCATGAAGCGGCTTCAGCCCCATGAACTGCTGGTCGATCTGCTGGGCGCGGACGAGGTCCGGCGGCGCTTCGTGCACGAGGCCCGGCTCATGGCCGCCTGCGAGCACCGTAACATCGCCTCGGTCTGGGATCTGCGCGACGAGGGCGCGGACCTGTTCATGGTCCTGGAATACCTGTGCATGAACCTGGGAACGCTCATCGGCGAGAGCGGCGTGGTCGAGTCTCCGTCCCGGCCCGTCCCTGCGGCGAAGGCCCTGGATTTTGTCCGCCAGACCCTGGACGGTCTGGATTTTTTGCATCGGCGCGGCATCGTGCATCGGGACGTGAAGCCCTTCAACCTGATGCTTGGCAGTGATGGCGGCATCAAGATCATCGACCTCGGCCTGTCCTCGGTGCGCGGCGAAACCCTGTCCACCCCGCGCGGGCTCAAGATCGGCTCGCCCTATTACGCCGCGCCGGAGCAGGAGCGCGCTCCGGACCACGCCGGTCCCAGGGCCGATTTGTACAGCGTCGGCGCGGTTTTGCATCGTCTGGTCTGCGGGTTGCTGCCGCCGGAACCGGGCCAGCCTCATGACGCGGCCGTGCTGTCCGGGGCATGGGCGGATTTTTTCGGCCAAGCCCTGGCTGTCCGGCCCGAGGGGCGCTTCGCCGACGCCAGGGCCATGCGGCGGGCCCTGGACGGTCTGGAAGCGGATCTGGTCGCCCGCCGGGAGCCCGAATGCGTCTGGCGCGAACCCTCGGACTCCCATCGCCCCCGAGCCGGGAGCATCCGCACCGGCGTGCGGCCGACCCAGCCGTTTTCGTTCCTGACACCCCTTTTCCAACCTCGTGTTTTCCATGCTCCGGACCTGACGCCCGTGGCGGACGGCTGGCTGGATCGGACCACGGGCCTGGTCTGGGGCCGGATTTCGGGCCTGCCCCTGACCTGGGACGAGGCCTGGCAGGACGCGGCCCGTCTGGCCCGCGATTCCGGCCTGGCCTGGCGCATGCCCACGGTGGAGGAGGTGGTCACCCTGCTCGAACCGGACACGACTCTGGCGACGTTTTGTCCGGCCGGACAGTTCAGCGGCGAGCACCTTTGGCTCTGGACAGGGGATCGGCGCGGTTTTACCTCGGCCTGGTTCGTGGACGTGGTCAGTCGGGCCGTGTTGGCCCAGGACATGACCTGCCGGTTTTATGTTCGGCCGGTCCGGTCGGAGTCGTGATCGTCGCAAGGAGGAGGAATGGACAGTGGATTTTTGCAGGTTTTCGCCGTCGGCGTGGCCGTGGCCGTGGCGCCGGGTCCGGATTTTTTCATGGTGCTGCGCAACAGCCTGACGCGCGGCCGTCTGGCCGGGGTCATGACCGCCCTGGGCATCGGCTCGGCCTTGGTCGTGCATGTGGTCTATTCGGTCCTGGGCCTGGCCCTGGTCATTGCGTCCAGTCCGGCCGTGTTCAGCCTGATCCGCGTTTGCGGGGCGTTGTATTTGCTCTACATCGCGGGCCGCGCTCTGATGAGTGCGCGGAAGGCCATGCCCGATGTCCGCGCCGAGGCCGAGCGCCCCGCGGGTTCGCCCCTGGCTGGCTGGCGGGAAGGGTTTTGGTGCAATCTGCTCAACCCCAAGGCCGCCCTCTTTTTCCTGAGCATCTTCTCCCAGTTCATGACTCCGGAAACTCCGGGCAGCCTGCGCTGGGTGTACGGAGCCGAGGTCGTTGTCACCGTCACCACCTGGTTCGTGCTGCTGGCCCTGTTTTTGTCCACGGGCCGGATGCGACGCGCGTACACCAGTCTGGCCCGTTGGGTGGACGGAGGCGTAGGACTGATTTTCGGCGGCGTGGGCTGTTCCATCCTGGTTCAGGAAGCGCGCCGGGTGCTGTAGACAT
>CAYLNA010000131.1:0-5312 GCA_964384665.1 uncultured Desulfovibrionaceae bacterium
TGACTTCCCCGGCCATGATCTTGAGCAGCGTGGACTTGCCGCAGCCATTGGGCCCGACCAGGGCCAGACGTGTGCCGGAATGCACTTCCATGGACAGACCCGAAAAAAGGTCCACCCCGGAATAGGATTTGGAAACAGCTTGAACTGTGATCTTGGTCATTCGTGTCGTGCTTGGGAAACGGCGCGTCATACGCCCGCCGGCGGCCGCCGGAGGATACGTCCTCCAGCGGGCGCCGACGCGCGGCATTCGGGCCAGGGTGAAAAGGATGTGGAATTACTCGGCTTCGAAGAAGATGGACATCTGGGTCATGAGCGAGGTGATGGACTTGGTGAACATGTCCTCGGAAAATTCCGTGGCCACGAACTTGGTCTGCAGCATGAGGAATTCCTCCTGCTCCTCGCCCAGGGGCGGAGTGATGGTCAGGGACGCGCCGAGCAGGTCGCCGTTGATGGTCAGAAGGTCGATGAGATCGTCCTTGCTGATTTCCTCGATGGCGCCCAGGGACAGGGAGATGGTCACCGTGGGCACGTCGAAGGTGCCCTGGTTCGACTCCAGGGACACGAAACCGCTGGCGTCGTCCTCCAGCTCGAAACCCCACAGCGCGCCATCCTCGCTGACCGGAGAAATCAGATCGATTTCCGAAGCGACCTTGCGCAAGACCTTTTCGATTTCCGGGGCAAATTGTATCAAATCCATGTCGCACCTCCGAGGGTGTTGTTTGCGGTGTTCACGCCGGGGCATCAGGCCGCCAGCAAAAAAGTGCGACCCAGCACATGGCCGCGCTGGGTCAGTTCACGGGAAATACGCTGGCCCGCGCCCCGGTTGCCGACAAAGGACAGCACGAACTCCGTGTCCGCCCCGGCCGCTCCGTTCCAGGCGCAAACCGGCCGCCCGTTGACGACGTGTCCGATCTTGTCGGGGTCCACGTCCAGCCAGCGCGTGATGGCGATGCCGTGCTCCTCCAGCATCAGCGCCCGGCGGCGGGTGACGCGGCCGGCTCCGACCACGGCCACCCGGTTCACGCCTCGCGCGGCCAGCCAGCGGGCGAGATATCCGGACTTGACGCGATAGAAGGCGTCCACGGCATAGCGCGAATCCGTGCGGGACAGACGGGTTGGCGGATCATTCCAGATCAACACCTCGCGCGGGACCTTGTCCATGCGCACTCCGGCCGACAGCCAGCGCAGGATGAATTCATAATCCTCCGGGAACGGGCCGTCATAAAACGCGCCATGCCGGCTGACAAGCTCTTTGCGGAACATGATGCTGGGGTTGGCGAAGGGCGATTCGACGAAGCGAGCCAGCCGGATGTCCTCCTCCGAGACCAGGGAGTTGGTCCAGTCCACATAGGCCCCGTAGCCCTTGCCGGCCTGGGGATCGCCGCCGAAGCGGACCAGTCCGCCAACAAGGCCGATGCGCGGATGTCGGTCCAGATGGGCCTTTTGTAGGGCCAGGCGTTCCGGCAGACAGACATCGTCGCTGTCCATGCGGGCCACGTATTCGCCCCGGCATTGGTCCAGACCAAAATTCATGGCCCGGACCACGCCGCCATGGGGCCGCTCAAACACGCGCACCCGGGCGTCGCGGTCGGCAAAGGAGCGCAGGACGTGGAGACTTTTGTCCGTGGACCCGTCATCCACGGCCACGATCTCGAAATCCGTCCAGGTTTGGGCCAACAGACTGTCCAGGCAGGGCGCAAGGGTCGCTTCGGCGTTGAAACAGGGCAGGACCACGGAAATCATGCGTCGTTCCCATCCAGGCCGCAGCCCTGGCCATCGGCCCGGCCCTTGAGTTGAAAAATAAGCGCGAGCCCCTTGCGGACCCGCTCGGAAAACAGTTTGCGGCCAACCAGACTGCCGGCGACGCGCTTGTTGATCTCGCCCAGGGTCGGATACGGAAAAACCGCGCTGGCCAGGGTCGAGAGCTTCATTCCGCCAGCGAAAAACGCGGACCAGGTTCCGAGCAGGTCTCCGGCGCGCGGACCGCAAATCTGCACGCCCAGCGGGCGTTCCCGCTCGTCCACGAGCATCTTCAACTTGCCGCGTCCCTCGCCTTCGGCCAAGGCCCGGTCATTGGCTGCGAAATCCTCTTCCCAGACCGCATAGCTCAGCCCCCGCGCCTGGGCCTGTTTTTCGTTCAGGCCGATAGAAGCCAGTTCCGGCTCGGTGTAGGCGCACCACGGCGTCCAGGTATGATCGGCTGCGCGCGGCAGGCGAAAGACCGTATTGGCGATGACCACCCCGCCCTCGTACCCCGCGGCATGGGTGAATTGATACTGCCCGGTCACATCGCCGGCCGCGAAGATATTCTTCCTGGCCGTGCGCAAGCGCCCGTCGACCGCGAGTCCGCGCGGACTTTCCTCGATGCCCAGTCCCGCCAGGCCCAGGCCGGCGGTGTTGGCCCGACGGCCCTGGGCGACCAGCACCTTTGTCCCGTGAAAGGCGCACGCCCGATCGCCCTGCTCGCCCCGAACCACGATTCGACCATGCTCCCGGGTCACGGCCGTGGCCCGGAAACCGAGCACGCAGCGCACGCCCTCCGCCTCCAGCCGGGCCTGGACCAGGGCGGCCATGTCCGCGTCCTCGCGGCTCAAAAGCTGGGCCCCGCGTTGCAGGATCGTGACCGCGCCGCCCAACCGGGCAAAAGCCTGGGCCATTTCCACGGCGATGGCCCCGCCACCCAGGATGAGCAGGGAGGACGGCAACTCATCCAAATCGAAAAGCTCCTTGTTGGTCAAAAAGCCTACCTCGGACAGCCCCGGCGCGTCCGCCACGGCCGGCTCGGAGCCCGTGGCCACGACCCAGAAGCGGGCCGAGACACGCTCCGCCCCAAGGCGGACCACGTGCTCGTCCACGAAAACCGGCTGGCCCTGGCGGACCATGGCTCCCAGTCCGCAAAAACGGGCCGGCGAATCGTGGGGTTCGATGGCCGCGATGACCTCGCGGATGCGCGCGCGGACCCGGCGAAAATCCACGGGACCGGGAGACACGGCCGGCAGTCCGAAATGGTCCATGGTTTTGGCCTGATGATAGAGGCGGGCCGCGTGCAGCAGGGTTTTGCTCGGCACGCAGCCATGGTGCAGACAATCGCCGCCAAGCCGAGCCTCCTTCTCGATCAGCACGACCTTGGCCCCAAGACGGGCCGCCCCGGCCACGACGGTCAATCCGGCCGCGCCGCCGCCAATGACGCCGATGTCATAGTCAAACGAGCCCATCCGTCCCCCCATGTCCAGCCGTTCCCACCAGCGGCGGATTCGACCCAAATTTCATATTTCCCTGGCGCGGTAAATGCGCTAGCGCCGGGCTTGCCCGCGCGGCGAACGCGGAAACCAGATCGCGCGACCACGCGGAGCCCGGCCACGGGCCGGTGGCGCGGTCGCGACGGAGAAGCACCATGCCCGACTTCGATCCCATTGCCCAGGCCCTCATGGACTGGTTTTCCGCGCACCAGCGCGACCTGCCCTGGCGAAAGACCTACGATCCCTATCACGTCTGGATTTCCGAGGTCATGCTCCAACAAACCCAGATGGAACGCGGCGTGGCGTATTTCCAGCGCTGGATGGAGCGCTTCCCGGATATCGCGGCCCTGGCCGAGGCGGACGAGGAAAGCGTGCTCAAGTCCTGGGAAGGACTGGGCTATTATTCCCGGGCGCGCAACCTGCACCGCGCGGCGCGCCTAATCCAGACCGAGCACGGCGGCCGCGTGCCCGACAACATGGAGGCGCTGCGGAGCCTGCCCGGCGTCGGTCCCTATACGGCGGCGGCCATCGCCAGCATCGCCCACGAACGGGACACCCGTGTCGTGGACGCCAACGTGGAACGGGTTATGAGTCGCCTCTTCGACATCTCCGCCCCCGTCAAGTCCCGCGAGGCGAAAAAGATCATCGAAAGCGCGTGCGACCTCCTCTTGCCGCGCGGCCAAGCCCGGATCTTCAACCAGGCCGTGATGGAATTCGGCAGCCTGGTCTGCACTCCGCGCGCTCCGGCCTGCGACCGCTGCCCCATCGCGCGGTGGTGCCGAGCGGCGCGGCTGGGCGTACAGGAGGAAAGGCCGGTGACGCCCAAACCGCCCGCGCCCATTTACCTGTCCATGGCCACCGGCGTGCTCGTCCATGAAAGGCGGCTCTTCGTGCAAAAACGCAATCCCGACGACGTCTGGGGCAATCTGTGGGAATTTCCGGGGGGCGTGGTCGAGGACGGGGAAAGCCCGGCCGCGACCGTCATCCGCGAATATCTGGAAGAAACGCAGCTGCGGGTCGACCAACCCGAACCCATCGCCGCCTTCAAGCACAGCTACACCCGCTACCGCGTGACCATGCACGCCTTTTTCGTCGAGCTGCGATCCAATCCGGACGCCGTCACCCTGCACGCCGCGCAGGAATACCGCTGGGCCGAGTGGTCGGCGGTCAAGGATCTGGCCTTTCCGGCCGGCCATCGCAAGCTGATCGCGGCCCTGGACGCCGATTCATCCTTCAAAAGCAGGATTCTCCCATGATGACCATTCTGATCGCCATTTTTATCGGCCTGCCCGTGCTGGCCACGCTGCTGACCTACACCCTGTTTTGCTACGAAGAAACAAACCGCACCGGACAACCGCTCCAGCCCCTGCTGCGGCTGGCGAGCCGGACCGCCGTGAAAAGCGCCCTGAGCGAAGCCCTCATCCTCGCCCTGCATCCCGTCGGACTATGGCCAGGGCTGTGGCGGTCGCCGTCGGCCGGTTCGGCGCCGGTGGTGGTCCTGGTCCACGGCCTGTTCCACAACCCCTGCGCCTGGGCCCTGTTCCGGCGCTGGTTCCACGCCCGCGGACTGGCCACCGCGTGTTTCCACTACCCCAGCTGGGGCAGCGGGGATTTCACGCGGACCGTGGCCGACCTCCGGGTCTACGTGGAGACCCTGCGCGCCGAGCATCCGGAACGGGATATCCATCTCGTCGGACACAGCCTGGGCGGATTGCTGCTGCGCGCGGCGGTGGCCGATCTCGCCGCCCTTCCGAACATCAAAAGCCTGACCACCCTCGGCACGCCCTTTCATGGCAGCAAGCTGGCGCCCTTCGCCCTGCATTCCCTGGGCCGCTTCATCTGGCATGAAAGTCCGACCGTCCAAAACGTGGCGGCCCTGCCCTTCCCGGAAAAAATCCAAGGCCTGGCGCTGTGGTCGCAGGCCGACAACATGGTTTTGCCGAACTCGGCCCTACGCTGCGACCTACCCGGCTGGGAAAACCAGGAAACGACCGAGATCAGCCATATCGCCATGCTGCATTCCCCCGAAATCTTTCGCAAAGTCCTGGAGGCGATCACGCGGGCCGCCCACTA
>CAYLNA010000132.1:0-5256 GCA_964384665.1 uncultured Desulfovibrionaceae bacterium
ACGGAACGCTAAGGAGGGCTTTCATGCTTGATATGACAGCAACCGTTGTCAGAAACTTTCTGACAAAATATCACACCAGGCTGTATCCGATCACCGTGCGTGAACCCTATGAAAACGTGCGCGGCAATCTGGATATCAACATTGAAGAATGCATCATGTGTGGGATGTGCGAGAAGAAGTGTCCCTCGCAGTGCATCAGCGTGAAGAAGGACGACAAGACCTGGGAAGTCGATCCATATGCCTGCGTCTATTGTGGTATTTGCGTGGAGAATTGTCCGACGAACTGCTTGTTCATGGATAAACAGTATCGCAAGCCGGCGAAGGTGAAGGAAAACAACCGCATGCTCCAGCTCAAGGGGCCGGAAAAGAAGAAAAAAGCAAAGGAATAGCGCCGTTTGCCGAGCGTTTTTGCGGGCCGTCCCTCTCCGAGGGGCGGCCTTTTTTCGGTCGCGCGCCCGGTGGGCTTCGCAAAATTTTCACGTCCGGACGCGGTCAGGGGAGGTAGGTTTTGGCGACGAGATACAGATCGTTGAAGGGCGCCTGGGCTTTGATGGCGGACATCATGCCTATGGACAGATCCATTTTCCGCTCCGTGTCCGCGAGGATTTCTTTTTTGACCAGATTGAGGCGATATTTGACGAAATCATAGTCGAACCCGTCGCAGATCAAGCGCAGGCCATCCTTGAAATAGGCCGAGGCGATGAATTCCTCGTAGCGCAGCAGGGCTTGGGGCCCGCCGCGCCGGGCCAGCATGCAGTAGAAGATCAAGGTGATGAGCAGCGCCTCGATCGTGAGCTTGTGGTCGATGTTGAGAAATTTGGCCTTGTTGAGGTCCTCGTTGTCCAGGTTTTTCAGCATGACCTGGGCCACGTCGAAAACCTGCTTCTCGAAGATGGGCGCGATGTGGAATTTGGAGAGAAAGCGGATCATGACCTTTTGCGGATTCTCGTTGGACACGATTCCCAGCAGGCCGATGGCCATGAGCACGTATTTGCGGTGCAGTTCGGCTAGGAGGTTGGTCTTGCGCACCTGGGCCAGGTGCTCGCAGCGTTCCGGCGTGAACGAGGAGGCCGCGAGTTCCAGGAGGAATTTGATGTAGGGTTCCTTGGTGTGGCGGGCCTCGTCGACGAGGAAGGTCTCCGGGATTTTTTTGGCGTCCATGGTCTTTTTGACCGACAGCCAAAACGCGGCCACTCCTTCGAGGGGCATTTCAAGGATGTCGAATTCAGCGGCCGAGGCTCCTGGGCCGCTTGTGCTCGCCTCAAGCAGGAGATTCGCGACCCGATCGTTGATGTCGCCGTTCATTTTCGTCCGATCTAGTCAAAACAGAATTCAAGGGTGAATGTCCCGGCTTCGCAGGAAAAGGGGATGGCCATGGCGAGGGAGGAGGTCATATGGGCGATGGTGTGGTTGTCGCCCATGATGACCGAGGGGGTCGAGCCCTGCAGCTTGAGGCCAAGGTCGACCAGGCCGACCCGGGCTTGGCCTGAGATCATGTTCGTGATTTCGCCCACCGCGTCCTGCACGTCGCGCAGGATGTCCTCGATGGCGTCGCCAAGCATCTGCTTGACGATGTGGATCGCGGTCTTGCGGTCGAAGGAGATGGAAAACGTGCCGTTTTTGTCTCCGGTGATGCCGATGACCGCCGAGACATCACCGGTGGCGACGTTGTCTTTTTTGATATAGGGTGTTCCGGCCACGACCTCCAGGGAAGCCATGGCCGACAGGACATCCTTGGTTGCCTTGATGAAGGGTTTTGCCAACGCGGGATCCATGCGACGCTCCTTGTGGAAGATTGTCCCTTTTCCCTACGGATACAAGGTAGTCCGGGTCAACTAGCGACATGGGGAAATTGGGATAAGGGCGTAAAAAATATTTTGATTTTCCGGCGCGGCGACGGAATGGAATTCGCACCGGGATCGAGGGGCCTATTCGTCATGCGCCTGGGCGCTTGCAAGCCAGGCCGGTCATCCCTAGAGATGGACAATCGCGGCCGCGCGTGGCGGCTGGCGATGAACCGTTTCCCATTTACCCATGGACACTCCCGCATGGAAAATCGAGTTAAGGAACATTTGTGCCGGGTCTATTCCCTGAGCATGGACGAGGTTGGCGACCTCGTCGAGATTGGCCGCGATACGGTCTTCGAGTCCCTGGGCCGACTGGAACGGGCCTTCGAGGCCCGCGACGTGGGCGAGGTTCGGGAGGTGGGGCACATGCTCAAGGGCACGTTGTACAACATGGGGCTGGAAGACGTGGCGGATCTGGCCAAGAGCCTGGAAATGGAAGCGAAAAAAGGAGATTTGGCGAAGGCCGGGGCGTTTTTCGCGGACGTTCGCCGCGAACTGCGCGGCCTCGAGAAGTGACGATCAATACATGAGGAAGGGCGTTTCGTCCTCGTCGAATCCATCCAAGAGGTTGGGATTCATGCGGAGGGCGATTTCCAGGGCTTTGACGCGGAGTTCCCAGTCATCAAAGGCCTTTTGCGACATGAACTTGCCCATCTGGGCATGCTGAATGGATATTTCGATGTGTTTTTCCATGGAGTGCGCGGGTGTTGCGTTGGATAAAGAAAAAGGACTTGGATTTCTCCAAGCCCTTGTGTTCTCTGGTAGCGGGGGCAGGATTTGAACCTACGGCCTTCGGGTTATGAGCCCGACGAGCTACCATGCTGCTCCACCCCGCGTCGTGTGAGAGGGTGTTTATGCAGGTTTACAACCCGTGTCAAAGGATATATTCGCTTTTCCATATGAAAAAAGATATTTTCAAGATTTCTTTAATAATTCCAGTATATAACGAAGAAGAAAATCTTCGCGATCTGTACCGGGAAGTGTCGCGGGCCATGCTCGGCGTGTCCTGGGACTGGGAATTGGTCGTGGTCGACGACGGCAGCTCGGACCGCAGCGTGGACATCATCCGCCAAATCGCGGCGAGCGACGAGCGGGTTCGCTATCTCGTCTTTGAGCGCAATTGCGGGCAATCAGCCGCCTTTGCCGCTGGGTTCCGCTTCGCGACGGGCGATGTCCTCGTGACCATGGACGCCGATCTGCAGAACGATCCCGCGGACATTCCGGCCATGCTCGACATGTATTCCCAGGGCGTGGACATGGTCATTGGCTGGCGGGCCAAGCGCCAGGACAGCCGTGTGAAGCGCCATGCCTCCCGCTTCGCCAACTGGGTCCGCAACACCATCAGCCGCGAGACGGTCAGGGACACGGGATGTTCCTTGAAGGTCATGCGCGCGGACGTGGCGCGGAGGATTCCCATGTTCACGGGCATGCATCGCTTTTTGCCAACCTTGATGAAGCTCGAGGGCGCCACGGTGGCCGAGATGCGGGTCAACCACCGCCCCCGGCGCAAGGGGGTGTCTAAGTATGGGATTTTGGATCGGGCCTGGTCCGCGGGCTATGATCTGCTGGCCGTGCGTTGGATGCAGAAGCGGCATATTTCCTTTCAGGTCGGAGAGACCAACATCAAATAAGGCCAGCGGGTCTTGGGCGGGTTATGGACGTTTCATCCCAATGGTGGCTGTTGGCCATTGGCTTTTTGGGCCAGGGCTTTTTTTTCATGCGCTTTTTTTGGCAATGGATTGTTTCCGAACGGGAAAAGAAGAGCGTCATTCCCATCAGTTTTTGGTATTTTAGCCTGGTGGGGAGTTTGTTTTTGCTGATCTACGCTCTGTTGCGACGGGATATCGTGTTCACGGTCGGGCAATCTACCGGTTTTGTCATATATATCCGGAATCTCTATTTGATCCACAGGGAGCGGGCGCGGCTGAAGAGCGCCGAGCAGATGGGTTGAAGGGCGCAGGCCACGGCCAGGCCCGTGATCCAGCCCGCGACGACATCCATGGGAAAGTGCTTGCCCAGATAGATTCGGGACAGCCCGATCAGGACCGGAATGAGCCAGACGCTTCTCGCGCGATAGGCGCTGCGGAGGATCCAGACCGCCGCGACCGCGTTGGCGGCATGGGCCGAGGGATAGGACGTGCCGCTTTTTTGGGCCCCGGAAAAGTCGTCCGGTCGTTGGGTCCATGTATCGGCATTGACATACCACGCACCGCTTAGGGCGTGGTAGGGCCGTTGGCGCTGGGCATGGTCCTTGATGAAGGAGCAGGTCAGGTCCGAGGCTCCGACGGTCAGGCCCAGGCACAGCGCGAGGCCGAGGACGGCGAAACGGAAACGGGCCGCGACGAGCACGGCCCCGATGGCCAGGGTCCACAAGACTGCGGACGCCGAGAAAATCGGCATGACGGCGTCGAAGAGCGGATTGCGCCACGCGTCGTTGATCCACCGAAAGAGGATTAATTCCCAGGCCGGAGTGCTGAAATACATGAGTTCTCCTTGGTCGTTTTGATTGTGGGAGATGATGTGAAAAATGTCCAGAATCAGCCGCGAGAGGGTTCTTGACGCAGTAAGAGTTTGCGGCTATTTTCCCAGTTTACTTTTTTTGAAGGAGAAGCGAGATGAGCAAAAGAACATACCAGCCAAGCACGACCAAGCGTAAAAGATCCTATGGGTTTCTGGTCCGTTCCCGGACCAAGAACGGCCAGGCCGTGCTGCGTCGCAGAAGAGCCAAGGGAAGAAAGAGATTAGCGGTCTAACATTTCCCCCCTCTTACCGATTGACGAGGCGGCCCCAGTTCACGAGCTGTTATGACCGGGGCCGTCGTTTCTTTTCAAAAAGCTTCGTGCTTTTTGTCCGCGCAAGGGAAGACGGTGCTCTGTCCTGGCGTCTTGGGCTGGCGGTCAGCAAGAAAATCGGCAATTCCGTGCGCCGTAATCGAGTCAAGCGACTGATCCGGGAATTCTTCCGGCTTCAGCAGCATGACTTTGTTCTTTCGGCGGACATCGTCGTCGTGCCCAAGCGTGGACTCTGCGTTCAGACCCTTGATCTGGCGCGGGTTCGCACCGAACTTGATCCCTTGATGAAACGGATCGCCTCGGCGTCCGAGGCTTCCGTGCTGCCATGACCGGAGTCCTGCGCATGCGCAAAGCAGTGGTATTGTGCATTTCCCTGTATCAGTATCTGATTTCTCCACTCTATTCTCCGTGTTGCCGCTTCACTCCTTCCTGTTCCGAATACGCGCGTCAGGCCGTCATGTCCCACGGAGTTTTCCGGGGCTTGGGCCTTGCGCTGTGGCGGCTGCTCCGTTGCCATCCTCTGTGCTCCGGCGGTCATGACCCGGTTCCCTCACCCAACCCCTCAAAGCGAGATTGAAATCAATGGATAACAATAAGCGCGTCATCCTGGCGGTGGT
>CAYLNA010000133.1:0-5251 GCA_964384665.1 uncultured Desulfovibrionaceae bacterium
CGCTATTCGTCGGATACACGGTTTTTCTGGGAAAGGAGGTCAGGGGGAGCGGTTGTTCTCGCCGTGGCCGCATCGGCGCGAAGAATACTCTTGGCTCCGAATTTTTCCCGGATCCGATCCATCGTCTGGTCCAATCGTTCCTGCTTGGCCCGGTCGCGATCCGGGAAGAGAGGCAATTGATTGTGTCCGGTCCGAAATTGGGACACGCCGAGGCCGATCAAGCGAACCGGCCTGGGCAGGACCTGGGCCGCGAGCAATGTCCGAGCCGTCTCGAAGATCTCCCGAGTAAGGTTGGTCGGGCGCTCCAGGGTCGCGCTTCTGGTCAGCGCGGTGAAGTCGTGAAATTTCAGCTTCACGGTCACGCAACGCCCCTTTTTGCCGATGCGGCGTAGTTCCAGGCCGACGCGTTCCGCCTGGAGCAGCAGCCAGCGCTCCAACTCGTCTCGGTCCAGGGTGTCGACGTCGAAGGTGTTTTCCGCGCTACAGGATTTGGCCTCGCCGTCCGGGCAGACCACGCCAGGGTCGATGCCGCGCGCCCGGTCATGCAAAACGCCTCCCCTCGAACCCAGGCGCTCGGTCCAAAATACCCGGGAATGGCGCAGGACATCCGGAACCACGACCACGCCCATGCGGCGCAACTCTTCCTGCAACTGTTTCCCGACCCCGGGGATTTTGGCCACGGGCAGATCGCTCAGAAAGGCGGCCACGGTCTCGGGCTCGATGATGGTCAGGCCATTGGGCTTGTTCCAGTCCGAGGCGATCTTGGCCAGAAATTTACACGGAGCGACTCCGATGGAGCAGGACAGGCCTGTTTCGTCCAGAATGCACCGCTTGATCCGTTCGGCCAGGACACGCGGTCGCCCGTGAAGGCGTTCGGTGCCGCCGATGTCGGCGTAGGCTTCATCGACGGATGCCTGCTCCAGCACCGGGCAGAAGCGACTCATGATGGCCATGACCTGACGAGAGACCTCCTGGTAGCGCGCCATGCGCCCAGGCAGGAAAACCCCATGCGGACAGAGTTTCTTGGCCTGAACAATGGGCATGGCGGAGTGAACCCCGAATTTTCGGGCTTCATAGGACGCAGCCGAGGCCACGCCGCGTAGGGATTGTCCGATGATCACGGGCCGGCCGCGCAACGCGGGGTTATCCGCCTGCTCCACGGCCGCGAAGAAGGCGTCCATGTCCAAATGAAGGATTGTCGCTTGAAAAATGGAGCCAGTCGGCGTAGTTGTATTCATTGAGTGGAGTATTGTCGCCGCATGGTTCCCATGGGTCAAGAGGCGTCTGCTCGGAGCAAGGATTAGTTTTTTTGTTGATTTGCCGTATGCATGGAGTAGACAGTTTGTCAGGCGCGGCATGAGGTTTATCAAGTTTTCCGTTCACATCAACAAAGAGGAGAGAAACATGAAATTGAGAAAACTGGTCGTGTTGAGCATGGCGCTGGTGCTGCTGGCGGCTTCCGTCGCCACTGCCGCTGAAAAGTACACCCGCAAGGTGGATAATTTCATCTTCCTGGTGGATACGTCCGGATCCATGGCCGACAAATATGCCGGCGCCAAGGAAAGCAAAGTCGCCCTGGCCAAGTCCATCCTGGAGCGCATCAACGCGATGCTGCCGGAACTGGGCTACAAGGGAGGTCTGAACACCGCTGCCCCGGTTGTGGAACTGAAGGCCGTCGAGCCTTACCAGGCCGCGTCCTATGGCGAAGCCATCGCCAAGCTGCCCACGGATATCGGATCTCGCCCGACGCCGCTGGGCGTTGGATTGGCCGGTCTTGAGCCCGCCCTGAAAAACATGGTTGGCCGCAACGCCGTCATCGTCGTTTCCGACGGTCAGGAAAACGAAGGCGTCGAAACGCTCAAGGTTGCGTCCGCACTGTCCGAAAAATACGGCGTGTGTTTCCACACCATCGGCTTCGCCGATTCCGTGAATGGCAACCAGGAACTGCTGGACAAACTGACCGCCCTGAAGTCCTGCGGCGTGAGCACCTCCGCGGCTCAGGTCGCCGATGACGCAGCCCTGAAAAATTTTGTCCGCGCCGTTTTCTACGATGTCGCCGCCGCTCCGGTCGATCCGTGTTCCTTTGACGACGATGGTGACGGCGTGGGCAACTGCAAGGACAAGTGCCCCGACACGGACAAGACTCTTGATGTTGACGCCACGGGCTGCCCAATTCCTCTCGTCGTCAAGCTGAAGGTCAACTTCGATTACGACAAAGCCGACGTGAAGGCGCAGTACCATCAGGAACTGGCCGATTTCGCGAACTTCATGAAGGACTACCCCGGCGTGTACGTCACGATCAACGGCCACACCGATTCCGACGGCTCCGACGAATATAACCAGAAGTTGTCCCAGCGCCGCGCCAACAGCGTGCGCGCCTATCTGATCGAAAAGCTCGGCATGGACGCCAAGCAGCTGACCGCCGTTGGCTTTGGCGAGACCAAGCCCGTCGCCCCCAACACCACCGACGCCGGCAAGGCCGAAAACCGCCGCATCGAAGCAGCCCTGAAGGGTGTCTTCAAGAAGAAATAGTCCAACTCGTTCCGAACGAGGAATCAAGGCGGCCCTTCGGGGCCGCCTTTTTTGCGCCCAGATTCGAGACCGATCTCAAACGGGACAAAGCATCAACCGCGAAGCCAGGATTTCATCCCGAAATTCACAATCTTGCCCCGCATGCCGAGACCCCGTACAAGCTGGGCTTCGCTCTTCCGCCCAACATTCAACAACGACGAATCCATGACAGCTCCGCAAATCTCTTGGCCGCGCTTGTTTTTTTTCGTGATCCTGGTGATGGGCTTGGCCGGCTCCGTGCATGCGGCCACGGATGTTCCGGCCGGCGCGAGTCTGGAAATCTTTACCCGCGACGATCCGACGAGCCCCGCGCTGGCCGTATTCTTTCTGACTCCGGATCCCGGCTGGCATGCCTATGGCAACACCCCCGGGCCAACGGGCATCCCAACCAGCCTGAGGGTCACGGCCAACGGCAAGTCCGTGTCAACCGTCTATCCGCCCGCCACGGCCAAGCCCGATCCCTTGGACCCGACAGTGACGGTCGAGCTGTACGAGGGACGCACTCCACTGTTCATCCCCCTCGATTCGTCCGAAAGCCTGAATCTTGACGCGCATCTCGAAGCGTTGCTCTGCTCGGACACAACCTGTTTGCCCCTGCGCCAGGACTTTGTCCTCAACGCCACAGCCGCGCGGCTCGCCGCCGCTCCCCGCGCCGAGGAGCAGGAGTGGTGGCCCGTGCTTGGCGCATCCCTGCCCGGCGTCGAGGGCGGGCAGAAAACGACCGACGCGTCCCCGCCATCCACCGGACCCGAACCGACCTTCACCTTCGCGCCCCGCTACCACGCGCCCGGACTCGAGGTGCACACCTTGTCCAAGGCCGCCGTGTTGGCGTTTCTGGCCGGCTTGGTTCTCAATTTCATGCCCTGCGTGCTTCCGGTCATCACCTTGAAGCTGCGGTCCTTCATTCCCGTCGCCGACAGCGTGGCCATGCACCAACGGCGCGCCTTTCGGGCGCACAACGTGTTTTTCGCCCTGGGCGTGATGCTCTATTTCGTGATCCTGGCCGGCATCATCGCCATGACCGGCATGGCCTGGGGACAGATTTTCCAGCAACCAGGAGCCATCATCACCCTGACGGCGGTCGTGTTCGCCCTCAGCCTGAGCCTGTTTGGCGTCTACGATCTGCCGCTGATCGACTTGAAGGGCAACGCGCGGGGAATCGTCCACCATCCCCGGCTGGAATCCTTCACCACCGGCGTCCTGGCCACGATTCTGGCCACGCCCTGCAGCGGTCCGTTTCTGGGAGGCGTTCTGGCCTGGGCCCTGATCCAGCCGCCCCGGATCATCGCCCTGGTCTTGAGTTGCATCGGCCTGGGCATGGCCGCGCCGTATCTGCTCATGGCGGTCTTTCCGAACTTGTACCGATTCCTGCCGCGTCCTGGAGCCTGGACCGCGCGCCTGGAGCGGTTTCTCGGATTTCTCCTGGCGGGGACCACGGTCTACCTCATCGGTCTGTTGCCGACAGCGCATTACGTGAGCGTGCTTGTCTTGTTGTGGGTGATCGCCTTGGGCGCCTGGATTTGGGGGCAGTGGACCGGCTTGAACCAAACCCGGACGCGCCGGTGGACCATCCGACTCTGTGTGGCGGCCTTGGTCGCGTTCGCGGCGTTCGGCCTTTTCCGGCCGGTCCAGCATCCCGATCCGTGGCGCGTTTTCGACCTGGCTCGCTTCGAGGCCCAGCTCGGCCGCAAAAACATGATCCTGGATTTCACGGCCGATTGGTGCCCGAACTGCAAGTTCCTGGAAAAGACAGTTCTTTCCCCCGAACGCAGCGCCCGCTTGGCCAAGGAATTCGACGTCGAGTTGATGCGCGTGGACCTGACCCGTCATGACCCGGTCCTGATGGCCCTGCTGGAGAGCCTGGGCTCCAAATCCATCCCGGTCCTGGCTATTTTCACCACGAAAAATCCCAACAGCCCACTGGTGCTGCGGGACATGTTCACCAGCGGCCAGCTGCGGGAGGCGTTGGAAGCGGAGAAGTGACAACCCTCGGCCGCCACGGGGCGGCAGAGGGCTCAAGCGGGAGAACAAAGAGCAAAAGGCAGAGAACCACGTCACGCACGGGGCAAGGCGCGCGCGAAACAAACCGCCTTCAGCGCGAGTCTTGTCTGGCGGCGATGCTGCGCGAGATGAAACGCCGGGCTTCCTCGAAGAGTCCAGGATCTCCAAAGGGCGTCAGAAAGACGGTCCGGACCGCGCCAACCATGGCGGCGTAGATCATCTGGGCGGTGTCCCGCGCCGGCAACGCGGCGATGGAGCCGTCGGCGATGCCCCGCTCCAGATTAACCTCGATTTCCCGAATCAATTCCGCGAATTTGGCTCCGATCTTCTGCCGGTCCAAATGGGGATTGTCGTCGCTGAAGGGCGAGCAGCGGATCAGGGTCGGAAAGGTCGAACGGTGGGTCTGGGTAAAGTTCAGGTAGGACGTGACAAAAATATCCACGGCCTCCAACCCACTCCGAGCCTGGAGCATGTCCGCCCGGATCGTGGCCAGCATGGCGTCGATCATCTCGTGCCCCGCCACCAAAAACAGATTTTCCTTGTTCCCGAAATAGTGCGAGACCAGCCCAAAGGCCACTTCCGCCTTCTCGGCGATCATGCGCATGGTCGTGCCCGCGTACCCGTATTCAGCGAAGAGTTCCTGCGCCGCCGCCAAAATTTCATCTCGCTTGCTCACCAC
>CAYLNA010000134.1:0-5224 GCA_964384665.1 uncultured Desulfovibrionaceae bacterium
TAAGTGTGGTAGGGAGTATCGAGGGAGGTAAAAGTTAACATAATTTTCATTATGGGCAAAAGATGGAAAAAGAACGGTTCATTCCGATTCGTCCTCAAGAATGAACAATCACGATGTCGGATTTTTTTTCTTCCAGTCCTGGAGAAATGCCTCGATGCCCTTGTCCGTCAAGGGATGCCTGAGGAGTTGGGTCAGGATCTTATGCGGGATGGTCGCGATGTGCGCGCCAGCCAGGGCCGCGTCGAGAACATGCATGGGGCTGCGAATGCTGGCCGCGATAACGTGGGTGGAAAAGCCGTAATTGTCAAAAATGGCCAGGATCTGGCGCACCAATTCCATGCCGTCCTGGCCTGCGTCATCCAACCGGCCCAGGAATGGACTGACGTAGCTCGCGCCGGCCTTGGCCGCGAGCAAGGCCTGGGCCGCAGAAAAAACCAGGGTCACGTTGGTTTCGATGTGCATGGATTTGAGGATGCGCACGGCCTTGAGACCCTCGGCGGTCATGGGAATCTTGACCACGACGTTGGGGCCATATTGCATCAGATCCTTAGCCTCGCGAATCATGCCCTCGGCGTCCAGGGCGATAACCTCCAGACTGACCGGACCGGGCGTCAGGGCGCAGATTTCCCGCGCCACGTCGCGCCAGTCCGCCGCTTCCTTGGCCATGAGACTTGGATTGGTGGTCACTCCGTCGACCAAGCCCATGTCCAGGGCGGATCGAATTTCCCCGAGATTGGCGGTATCGATGAAGAAGCGCATGGTCCCTCCCCTAGGAACGGATCCGTTCCAGGTATTTGTCCCGGCATTCATAACTGCAGAAGCAGCGCACCTCGTTGCCTTCTTTGATGCGGATGTCCGTATCCTTGGAGACATAGGTCCCGCACACCGGATCCTTGACGAGCACGCCTTCCTTGGCCAGATTTTCGTCGTGCGTGTGCTTGACCTCGACCTTTTTTTTGCGGTCGTTGATGAACAGTTTGTAAAGAACGTAACACGCCACCGCGAAAATAACGAATTTCAACATCATTCACCTCGGCTGAAAAGTTAGTCCTGCCAGATTAGGTTTCCATCCAGCGTGTAGTCCAGGCGGGATAGCCAGTCTTCCGCCCGCAGGCCGTGGATCACGAGATCCGGAGCCAGTTGGCGCAAGGGAACGAGAACAAAGGCGCGTTCGCGCATTCGAGGATGCGGAAGCGTCAGACGGGCTGAGTGATACTCCTGGTCGCCAAGGAGCAACACGTCCAGATCGATGACGCGCGGTCCCCAGACCTCGGCCCGGACCCGACCCAGGCGCGTCTCGATGTCCAACAACCGGTCGAGCAGATCCTCCGGCCCACGCTCCGGCGACACGGCGATGCGCGCGACCATGTTCGCGAACCAGTCCTGATCCCGTCGCCCTTGCGGCTCCGTCCGGAAAATATCCGAAACCGCCTCCACCGCCACTCCGGTCAGGGTGTCCAGGGCCGCCACGGCCCGCGTCAGATTGGCGCGGGTATCGCCCATGTTGGATCCCAGGCTGACATATCCTATTCGGCTTTCATGATTCGACATTGCGGAAAGCTATCTTTTTCGTCTTGTGCCGGCAAGAGGCCAGAGGTAGCGTGCGAGGTCATGTTCACGGAAATCGACGCCTATCTCGAACACCTGACCGTCATCCGCGGGCTGGCCGAAAACACGGTCCAGGCCTATGGCTCGGATTTGTCTTTTTTTCGCTCCTACATGGAGGAGCATCACGGCCGACTGGCCGATCTGACCGAGGACGTCGTCCTGCTCTACCTGGTCCATCTGCGCCAAAAAGGACTCACGGGCGCGTCCGTAGCCCGCAATCTGTCCAGCCTGCGCGGTTTTTTCGATTTTCTGGTCCAGGACCGGCGCATCGCCGCCAACCCGGTCGCCTTGTTCGACAGCCCCAAATTGACCCGCAAACTGCCCGAGGTCTTGTCCCGGAAGGACGTCCTGGCCCTGCTGGCCCGCCCCGACACCACCGACCGCCTGGGCTTCCGTGACCGGACCATGCTGGAACTCCTGTATGCGGCGGGGTTGCGCGTCTCGGAGCTGGTCGCCCTGGCCCTGACCGATTTCGACGCCCAGGCCGGCCTGCTGCGCGTGCTGGGCAAGGGGGCCAAGGAGCGTCTCGTGCCCCTGCACGACACGGCCGTGACCTGGTTGCTCGACTATCTGCGGCATTGGCGGCCCCTGTTCGGACCCAAGGCCGAGACCGTGTTCTTGAACCGCTCCGGTCTGGGTCTCTCCCGCCAGGCCGTGTGGAAGCTCATCGGCCGGTACGCGCGGGAAGCGGGCATCCAGCGGCCGGTCTCCCCGCACACCTTGCGCCATTCCTTCGCCACCCATCTTTTGGAAGGCGGAGCCGACCTTCGCACGCTGCAGATCCTGCTCGGACACAGCGACGTCATGGCCACCGAAATTTATACCCATGTCCGGTCCGACCAGATAATCGCCCTGCACCGCAAATTTCATCCCCGTTCGACCGCCTGAGCCCATGACCCAGACACTCCTTCGCGCCAGCACGGTCATCACCTGCCACGCCAACGCCGATTTCGACGCCCTGGCCGCCATGATCGCGGCCAGCAAGCTCTATTCCGACGCGGTCCTTGTCTTTCCTGGCACCCAGGAGAGTTCGCTCAAGGATTATTTCATCCAGAGCGCCATGTATCTTTTCAATTTTCGCGGCCTCAAGGACATCGACCAGGACGCGGTCCGGCTTTTGGTCGTGGTCGACACCAGGCAGCGGTCCCGCCTGGCCCATGTGGAGCCCCTCTTGGCCCGGCCCGACCTTGAAATCCACGTCTTTGACCACCACCCTCCGACCGAGGACGTCCTGCCGGCCAGTCGCGTGGATTTCGAACCCTGGGGCGCGACCACGTCCATTCTCGTGGCTCGTCTGCGCGCGGCCGGCCTGACCGTGACCGAGGACGAGGCCACCATCCTGGGCCTGGGCATTTTCGAGGACACCGGCGGCTTCACCTTCGGCTCGACCACGGAGCATGACTTCGAGGCCGCGGCCTGGCTCAAGACCCACGGCATGGACCTGAGCGTCATCCGGGACATCATGAGCCGGGACCTGTCCTCGGAGCAGGTCGCCATCCTCTCGGAATTGATCGACGCGGCCACGACCCACGCCATAAACGGCGTGGACATCGTCCTGACCGAAGTGTCCATGGAGCACTATGTGGGGGATTTCGCCCTGCTCACCCACAAGCTCATGGACATGGAAAACATCCGCGTCCTCTTCGCCATCGGCCGCATGGGCGACCGCATCCAGCTCGTGGCCCGCAGCAAGATCCCGGAGGTCGATGTCGGATTGATCTGTTCCTCCTTTGGCGGCGGCGGCCACGCCTACGCGGCCTCGGCCTCCGTCAAGGATCGCACGAATTCTCAAGTAAAGGATGAGATTTTCGCCCTGCTCTACTCCCATATCAACCCGCAGCTCTTGGTTTCGGCCTTCATGTCCGCGCCCGTGGTCCACGTGGAAGCGGCCCAAACCGTGGCCCAAGCGGCGGAAATCATGGTCCGCTACGGGTTCAAAGCCCTGCCCGTGGTTGACGCGGCGGGACGGGTCCGGGGCGTCATCGAGGGCAGCGTGGCCGAAAAGGCCGTGGGCCATGGACTGGGCGGGGAAACGGTCGAGGAATACATGCTCGAGGATTTTCAGGCCGTGACCGAAGACCAGGACCTCTACGAGGTCATCGAGATCATCCTCGGCCGGCGGCAGCGTCTGGCGCCGGTGCTGCGCGGCGCGGATCTGGTCGGGGTCATCACGCGCACGGATCTGATCAATATCCTAATCCAGGAGCCGGCCCGCATTCCCGAAGCCTATCTTTCGGACAAGCGCCAGGAACGAAACATCCGCCAGATCCTGCACGACCGCCTGCCCCGCCCCGTGCTGGACCTCCTGCACCTGGCCGGGGAAGTCGGCCGGGAACTGGGATCGCCGGTTTACGCCGTGGGCGGGTTCGTGCGCGACATCCTGCTGGCCATTCCCAACGACGACATTGATCTCGTGGTCGAGGGCGACGGCATCGTTTTCGCCGCGTCCCTGGGGAAACGTCTCGACGCCCGGGTGCGGCCGCATCTGAAATTCCGCACGGCAGTGCTCATCCTGCCCTCGGGTCAGAAGATCGACGTGGCCACGGCCCGTCTGGAATACTACGAATATCCGGCCGCCCTGCCCGTGGTGGAACTTTCGTCACTGAAGATGGACCTTTACCGTCGCGATTTCTCCATCAACACCCTGGCCATCCACCTCGCTCCGGAGCATTTCGGCAAGCTGGTCGATTTTTTCGGCGGCCAGCAGGACCTGAAGGATGGAATCATCCGTGTGCTCCACTCCCTGTCCTTTGTCGATGACCCCACGCGCATCATCCGCGCCATCCGCTTCGAGCAGAGATTCCAGTTCAAGATCGGGGCACAGACCGAGCGCCTGATCAAGAACGCAGTGCGCCTGAACATTTTCCAGCGCCTGTCCGGAGCGCGCATCCGCCACGAACTGCGTCTGCTGGCCGAGGACAGCGCGCCCGTGGATGGGTTCGTGCGCATGCGCGATCTGGGCCTGCTCCAGGAAATTCATCCCCTGCTCCACTTCCCCCAGTCCAAGGAAGGGCTGCTGGAGGAAATCGAACGGATCATCACCTGGTACAAGCTGCTGTTTCGCGCGGAAACCCCGGACGCGTGGATCGTCTATTTCCTGGGTCTGACCTCGGGCTTTGACATGCACCAAGTCGCGGCCCTGACCGCGCGTCTGCAGTTCGCGCCCAAACGCCTGGACCTGGTCGAATCGACGCGCAGGCAACTGCGCTTCGTGGCCATGCAACTGGCCCAGTGGGAAAAAAACGGCGGAACCCAGGCCGATCTGGTCGAGATCCTGACACCCCTGTCCCTGGAAGGACTCCTCTACGCCATGGCCAAGCAGCGCAAGCCGGAACTCAGGAAAGCCATCTCGCTCTACCTGACCCATCTGCAGGACGTGGCCATCGCCATTTCCGGTCGCGACCTCGCCAGCCTGGGCCTGCGCCCCGGCCCCATCTACTCGAACATCATGCAGGCGGTGAAGCGCGCCCTCCTGAATGGCCAGGTCCGGACCAGGGACGAACAACTCGGCTTGGCCCGACATCTGGCCGCCGCCCGCCAGGGCAGTCCGTGACGTGTCGCGTTTCTTGACCTGACCATGGCAATTCTTTAACCATTCCCTGTCTTTTTGGTCCGT
>CAYLNA010000135.1:0-5222 GCA_964384665.1 uncultured Desulfovibrionaceae bacterium
TTTTTGCTCATTCCTCCCTTGACCATCGAAATGATGACATTTAAGGCTCGGCCATGACGAAGAAACACGCAATGGAATCCATGGTTTTCTGGGTGGTTTGCCTTGTGGTCCTGGCTTTGGTCGCGGGGGATGTTCCGGCCTGGGCCGAAGTCTATCGCGCCTCCGTGGCCCCCAGGCCCGCCGCGGCGTCCGGAAAGGCGTCGTCCCAGACCACGTCGTCCGAAAAGGCCAAGTCGTCCGCCGCGAAGACTGGCGCGGCGCAAAAAAAGTCTTCGGTCGCGAAATCCGCCGCGCCGTCCAAATCGACCGCAGCCTCGGCGGGCAAGACGTCCGCCAAAAAGGCGGCGGCGCGTAAGGGCGCTTCCGCCTCATCCAAGAAATCGGTCCAGTCCTCCAAGGCCGCGAAAAAGTCCGCCAAGACCTCGGTGCGTTCGCCCCAGAAGAAGGTCTCGGCCAAATCCAAGGCCTCATCCAAGTCCAAACGGTCGGCGGCGAAATCGTCTCGGAAATCCAGGTCCGAGGTCGCGCCTCAGTCGCGCGGTGAGTTGCATCTGAACGCCAAATCCGCCCTGCTCATCAATATGAGCAACGGCAAGATCTATTTCGAGCAGAACGCGGACAAGTCCATCGCCCCCGCGTCCATCACCAAGCTCCTGACCCTCTATCTGGTCCGCGAGGCCATGGCCCAGGGTCGCCTTGGAACCGGGACGCCCATACCGGTCAGTTCCCAGGCCGTGCAAACCGGCGGGTCGAGCATGAGTCTGCGGCGGGGCGAACGGGTTCCCGTCAATGAACTCATCAAGGGTATCAGCGTGGTTTCCGCCAACAACGCCTGCGTGGCCATCGCCGAATATCTTGGCAAGGGGGATTCTGACCGCTTCGTGACCCAGATGAACGCCAAGGCCCAGGCCCTGGGCATGACCCAGAGCCGGTTTCGCAATCCCAATGGTCTGCCCGCGCGCGGCCAGTTGTCCACGGCCCGGGACATCGCCAAGCTGTCCATGGCCTATTTGCGCACGTTTCCCGAATCCTTGTCCGTGCATTCCATGACAACCCACACCTACCACGGCGCCACCCACCACAACGCCAATTCCCTGCTCCGCACCTACCGGGGCGTGGACGGCCTCAAGACCGGGTTTGTCTGTTCTTCGGGCTACAACATCACGGCCACGGCCAAGCGCGGTGACACCCGACTCTTGGCCGTGGTCCTCGGCGCCCAGAGTTCGACCGTCCGCCAGATCGAGACCGCCCGCCTGCTCGATTACGGCTTCAAGCGCGCGGCCGCGGAGCAGGGCGACGCCACGCTGGCTCGGAATTGAGCCGCCATGATGACGCCCCGTTGGAAAGGCCCTGCTTTGGACGCGGGGCCTTTCGGCGTTTTTGGGGCGGGCGTTTCGTGCATGTGGAAACCAGCAGGAGACCGATATGAACCAGATCCTTGCCGCTGACATCGGAGGCACCAACAGCCGCTTCGGCGTGTTCGAGACCGCGCCTGGACAGGAGCCTTGGCTCGCGTTGTTCCGCGTTCTGCCCACGACCAGCGTGCGCTCCTTCGCCGAGCTTCTGGCCCGCTTGGCCGCATCGGGCTTGCGCGCGGACGCCATTCCCGCCGCCTGCGTGGTCCTGGCCGTGGCCGGACCGGTTCGGGGGGAGCGCTGCCGCTTGACCAACGCCGCGTGGGAGATCGACCTTGGCCAGGCGAATGGATTGCCCGTGGCGCGCACGGAGCTGATCAATGATTTCGTGGCCCAGGCCATGGGCTGTCTGACGAGCCATGTCCGGTCCTCGGCCGTGACCGTCCAGGCCGGGACGACCCGGACTGGCGTTCTCGCGGCCGTCGGAGCCGGGACCGGGCTGGGCGCGTGCGCCCTGGCTCCGCTCCCGGACGCGCCGGGCCACTTTCTTCCGATTCCGTCCGAGGCCGGACACGCGCCTCTGGCGTTCTTGACCGAACGGGAAGCGGCCCTGCAAACCTTCATCACCCGTCAGACCGGCCAGACCCATGCCCATGGGGACACGGTGGTTTCCGGTCGCGGCCTGACCTTCATGCATTGGTTCCTGACCGGCAAAAAGCTGAGCCCTGCCGAAGTGGCGGCCGAAATCGGCCCGGACAGCGAGACCACGGCCTGGTTTGCCCGCTTTTATGGGCGGATCTGCCGGGTTTTCGCCCTCCATGTCCTGCCCCTGGGCGGGCTTTTTCTGTGCGGCGGCCTAGCGGCCAAGAATACGCATTTCGTGACCCACCCGGAATTCTTGCGCGAATTCACGGATTGTCCGGCCTACGCCGACCTGCTGGCGGACATTCCCGTCCGGCTCGTGACCAGCCCCGAGGCCGGCCTGCATGGGGCCGCCGCATACGGCCGCATGCTGCTGGACCGTCCCTTCCCGTGCGTCCGGTAACGGAATTGTCATGTCGGAGCCGACGATTTTGTCGGCGCACGGTTTGATTCATTGAGATAAATCAGGCTGTTGGCGCTGGCATGCCTCCTGCTTTGAAGCGGAAAACAGGAGGCGAGCATGCCCACCATCTTTACGCCCTTTGGTCCCATCGAAGCCCTGCCCGGAGTGGAATACTATTCGGACGGCCATGTTCGGTTGTGCATCGCCGCCAAATCCTCGCCGCTGGACACGCCGTTTGGGGTTCTCGTGCCCCAATTCACGGCCAACACCCTGCGCAAGCGACAACTGCCGACCATTTCCTTTCATCCCGATGGAACGATCCGGATCCTGCCCTTGGAGGACGAGACGTTCGTCCCGACCCCCATTGGCCCCATGCCGGCCGAGCAGGTCACGTTCCACGAGAACGGGGCCCTGAAGCGGGTTTTTCCCCTCAACGGGGCCCTGAGCGGGTATTGGACCCAGGAGGACGAAGCCAAGCTGGTCCGCTCCCTCAGTCTGGACACGCCCCTGGGCGCGATCCGGGCTTCCCTCGTTTCCGCCTATTTCAGCCCGGACGGCGGGTTGCGCAGTCTGACCTTGTGGCCCGGAACGACCCTGGAAGTATCCAGCCCGGCGGGCTGCGTCCCGACCCGGATCGGGGTCGCCCTGTACGAGAGCGGGGTGATCAGCTCCTTGGAACCGGCCGTGGCGGTGCCGGTGCCGACACCGCTGGGGCCGCTTCTGGCCCATGATCCGGACGCCGTGGGCATCTGCGGGGACCGCAATTCCCTGCGCTTTCGCCAGAACGGAGCCGTGCTCGGCCTGGCCACGACGGCCCATGTTTTCGACGTGGTTCTGGAAAACGGCCGGACGCGGCGATTGTCGCCGCCCATGCGGATCAACCCGTGCGACGGGGAGTTGCGCGAACCGGCTCCCATCGTCCTGGAGTTTGGCGGGGGCATGGTCGCGTTCACCGCGCCCGATCAACCCAAGCTGGTGGCGCCCGTGGAGCGGGTCGCGGTGTCCCGTTTTGTCGCGCCCCTGCCCGTTCTCGCCCCTCTCTGCCGCATGGGCGCGGGGAAATGGTAGCCTAGCCCGCCGCTTGGCGCAGGGCGTTCAGAAAGCGCGAGCGCAGCTTTTCACTCCACAGGGCCCGTTTGACCGGCGGGAGTTTCAGGAATCCGCCGACCAGGGCGCGCATGAAGGCCTGGGTCCGGCTCTGGGGATTGTCGAAGAGGAAGGTCTGGAACGTGTCCCGCTCCAGGGCCTGGAGCATGACCCGCTCGAAACTGTCCCCGGGATGCAGGACTTTTTGCGGCCTTGGCTGGAGGGTGATGGCCTTGGTCGGGCAGGCCAGGGCGCAGACTCCGCAGCCCAGGCAGAAGTCATTGACGCGGGCCAGCTTTTTCGCACGCCGGCCTTCCGCCATTTTTTCCACCGTGACGGCGTCCACCGGGCAGGCCGTGGCGCAGAGGCCGCAGCCGACGCAGGCCTTTGCGTCAATCTCGGCCACGAAGCTCGATGTGACCAGGATGCCCGTGTAGCCCGTTTCGCGCACCCCCTGGAGCAAGTTGCAGCAGCAGCCGCAGCAGTGGCAGATGAAGCCCGCGTCCCGACGCACGTTGTCCGTGGACAGGGTCAGGCCCAGGTCGCGGGACCGGGCCAGGATGTCGCGCATCTCGGCCTTGTCGATGGGCCGGGCGAATCCGTTGCGGATCAGAAATTGGGCCGCCGAGCCCATGGACGTGCAGGTCTCCATGGGCGCGCGACAGGGCGCATGCCCGAGATGATGCTTTTCGTGACGGCAGGAGCACAGGCCCACGGAGAACTCCGCGTGGTCCTCGATCAGGGCCGAGGCCTTCTCGTAATCCAGGATTTCCACGTGTTCGCCCAGGGTTTCCTCGTGCGGCAGGGCGCGCATGACCGAGACCCGCTGGCCGTCGCCGAAATTGGCGGCCAGAAAATCCTTTTCCCCGAACATGTAGGCCGAAAACAGCTCGGCCCAGCGCTTCATGGGCAGGTCCGTTCCCGTGCGCATCATGGTGAACTCGAAAAAGCCGATGACGATGGGGTTGACCATATACAGATATTCCGCACCGTTCCAGATATCGAGGACCAGCCCCTTGGCGCAGAGGGTATCGAGCATGGGGAGCACAGCGTCTTCGGACTCCTTGGTCATGCGGGCGATGCGGGCCAGGGTCGAGGGACGGTAGGGCAGACGGATGATCAGCTCGGCCTCGGCCGGGGTATAGAGGGCGCGGACCAGGTCCTGGAAGATCGGGGTCCAGGGCGTGCGCACCGGAGCCTGATCCAGGCGTTGGCCCAGTTGGCGGTAGATGTCCTTGCTGGCGATGTGTCCCATGCGTGTCCTCGGGTTCGGGGGCGGTGCGGTCGCTTCTTCATTCTGCGGTCCGGCCCGGATTGCAAGGGAGAAGTTTCCTCCGCTGGCGATTGACAACGCGTCGCGACTGGTTCAGAAATTGGTCCAACCAATTTCTCGGGGCCGGCGTTCGTGGGCGGTCCGCAACCGTGGGGGGAAACATGTTCGAAGTGCTTGCCTTGTATGTGGCGGTGGGCGCCGTGGCCGGAGTCCTGGCCGGGCTGTTGGGCATCGGCGGCGGGTTGGTCATCGTGCCGATGCTGGTTTTTTGCATGGAATTGCAGCAGTTGCCGCATGAGCTGATCATGCATCTGGCCCTGGGCACGTCCATGGCCAGCATCATGTTCACCTCGGTATCGAGCTTCATGGCCCACCATCGCCGGGGCGCGGTGGACTGGTCCGTGGTCCGGCGCATCGTGGCCGGCATCCTGGTCGGGACCTATCTCGGCTCCTGCGTGGCCGC
>CAYLNA010000136.1:0-5220 GCA_964384665.1 uncultured Desulfovibrionaceae bacterium
TGACGCTGACCCCGATGGGCGTGTTGACCTCGTGGGCCACCCCGGCCACCAGATCGCCCAGGGCCGCCATCTTGGCCGAATGAACCATCTCCTTCTGGGTCTGCTTGAGCCGGTCCAGGGAATCCTCCAGGCTGGCCTGATACTCCCGGTTCTGGAGCTGCAGCCGCGCCCGCTCCAGACAGTTCTCCACGGAATGGACGAGGATGGTCATGTCCTGGATGGGCTTGACCAGATAGTCCCACGCGCCCTTGCGCAGGGCCTCGACCACGTCCCGGATGTCGCCCACGCCGGAAATGACCATGACCGGCGTTTCCGGGGACTCGGCCCGGACCGCTTCCAAAACCTGCAGCCCGTCCATGCGCGGCATGCGCAGATCGACCAGGATCAGACTCGGCCCGTGGGCGCGGAAGACTTCGAGACCTTCCACTCCGTCCTGGGCCTGCAGGATCGTGTAGCCGAAATCCTCCAGATAATTGGCCAGACTCTCGCGCACGGCCTGATCGTCATCAATGGTCAGGATCATCGCCCCGTGGGACTGGATCACAGCGCACCTCCCGCGATTTTTTCCACCATGCCGCCACGGCCCTTCCCGCCCGTAACCGGAACCAGCGCCCTCGTCATTCCGATGTTTCCTCCACGACCGCCACGCGCGGCGTGATCGGCAGGGTCATGGTGAACACGGTCCCCTGCCCCGGCGTCGACTCCACCTCCAACGCGCCGCCGTGATTTTCCACGACGATGAAATACGAAACCGAAAGCCCCAGGCCGGTGCCCTCGCCCACGGCCTTGGTGGTGAAGAACGGTTCAAAGACCCGGCGGCGGATATCCTCGGTCATGCCCGGCCCGTTGTCCTCGATCTCCACGCGCACGCTGTCCCCGACCCGGCGGGCCCGGAACACGAAACGGGGATTCGCGCCCCCGCCCGCAGACATGGCCTGCGCCCCGTTTTGGATCAGGTTGAAGAAAACCTGCTGGATCTTGCTCTCCTCGCAGGGCGCCAGGGGAAGGTCGTCCTCGTATTCGCGCACGATCTCGATCCGCCGGAAATCATACTGCTTCTTCAGATTATAATCGTTGGAGGCCAGCTCCACGGTCCGATCGAGCAAGACGCGGAGATCTACCGAGGCCAGACGCGAGGTGCTCTTGCGGCTGAAGGACAGCATGTTGGCCACGATCTTGGCCGCGCGCTGCCCGGATTCGGCGATGGCGTCAAAAATGCGCGCGCATCCCCGCCGCTCCTGGTATTCCCGCAGCTGATCCAGGCCAAAACCAAGCTCCCCGGCCACGGCGCGGTTGGCCGGCAGATCCTCGGTCAGTCGGTTCCGCAGCACTTGCAGATTTTGCAGGATTCCGGCCAGGGGATTGTTGATCTCGTGGGCCATGCCCGCGGCCAAGCCGCCCACGGACAGCATTTTCTCGGACTGGATCATCATTTCCTCGAGCTGGACCCGCTCGGAGACGTCATCGAGACGGATCACCGCGCCTCCCACGCCGCCGCTGACCAGGGGGTAGACGGTGACATCGTAGTACAGGGTCGCCCCGCCCCGCGTCTGGGGCGACTTGGCGATCTTGCACGGCGCGTTGCGCGCCATGGCCTCCAGGATCTCGCGCGAGCGCACCGGCGAATCCGGAAAAATATCCTCGAAAAAGCCGCCCTCGGCCTCCTCCAGGGACAGCCCGGTCGTGACCAGGGTCTGCCGATTCAAGCGGGTGACGCGCCCTTCCTGGTCCACGGCGATGAGCATGGACGGCATGGAATCGAGGATGTCGCGCAGGGAGCCCTCGGTCGCCCGCAACCGAGCCTCGGCCTCCACGCGCTGGCGGATGTCCCGCTTCAAATTTTCGAGCATGCCGTTCAAGGCGTCGACGACGAGATCGATTTCGTCGGGATCGTCCGGCCGCGCGCGCTTGTCCAGGACCAGGGGCCCCGGCAGGTTCTCCAGGCTCAACGCCGCGGCGTATTCGGCCATCCGCCAC
Source organism: uncultured Desulfovibrionaceae bacterium (assembly GCA_964384665.1). Lineage (GTDB taxonomy): Bacteria > Desulfobacterota > Desulfovibrionia > Desulfovibrionales > Desulfomicrobiaceae > Desulfomicrobium. Next base: position 1,978 of record CAYLNA010000136.1, read on the forward strand.
AGGTGACGGGCGACAAAGCGGAAGACAAGGTACAGGATGATAAGGGAAACGAGGAAGATCTGCACGCCCTGGGTGATCAGGATGATCAGAACCTTGTCCCGGAGGCGGGCATGCAGGGCGGCCTGATCCACGGCGAGGGTCAGGGTCCCGATCCGTTCGGACCGGTCCAGGCCGTGAAAAATGAGCGGATACGTCTGAATGAGGAGGGTTTCGGGCGGAGCCTCCGCGCCCCGCAGCAGCTCCATCCCGTCCGGGGTGGAAACCCGCGCGTAGCGGATGTCCCGCAGTTCGAGCATGCCGTCGAGTTGGGCCAGAAGCTGCTCTTCGTCGAGATACCACAAGGAATTGGCGAGGCTCGGCAGGCGGGACAGGCGGATCTGGTCCAACTGCCCGTGCAGCAGGCGCATCTCCGCGCGGTAGTCCACATAGAGCTGCGCGGCGGTGCCCAGCATGGTCAGAAACGAGCTGCCGAGCAAAATCAGAAGCAGCAGCTTGCGCCCCAGACGGCTCCCTTCGCGCTTCTTCCATGGGCTGAAAAATGCCATGCGCTCCTCGGCGGTTCTGTCGACAGGCGGCCGGACCCAAAATACGCGGCCAGTGCCCTGGTCCATAACCTCAACGCCAGCACATTGAAAAGCGAAACTCCAATCCGGCGGGAAATGGCCGCGAATCAGGACGCGAGCAGGCTGAGCACGACAATGACCAGCAGCGACGGCAGCAGGCTGGACAGACGGATGGCCGCCAGGCCGAGCAGGTTGATGCCGATGCCCAGAATCAGAGTCCCGCCCGTGGCCGTGAGCTGGGCGATGAGATAGTCCGAGAAATAGGACTGAAAGGAGCTGGCGAAAATGGTCAGCAAGCCCTGATAGACCAGGACCGGCAGAGCCGAGAAGAGCACGCCCGAGCCATGGGTCGAGGCCAGGGCGATGGAGGCGAATCCGTCCAGGAGCGATTTGGTGAAGAGAACGGAATGGTCGCCGCGAATGCCTTCGTCGAAGGAGCCCAGAATGGCCATGGCTCCGATGCAGTAAATGAGCGAGGCGGTGACCATGCCGTCCACGAAGCGGGTATTGGAGGAGCGGACCAGATTCTTGAGGATTCCGGCCAAGCCCGCGAAGCGGTCTTCCAGGCGCAGCAGCTCTCCCACGATCCCGCCAATGAGCACGCTCAAGACCACCAACAACCCGTTTTTGCCCTGCAGGGCCATCTGTATGCCGATGACCAGCACGCACAGCCCCAGGCCCTGAAAAACGACCTGCCGCATTTTTTCCGGCAACCGCCCGTGCAGAAGCAGACCGATCCCGCCCCCGACCAGGATGGCCAGGGCGTTCATGACCGAACCCGTTGGAAAAACCATGTCCACTCCTTCCTTCTGGTAAAAATGTCGGCGCATTCGGTTCATGGTCAAACACTGGATACCGGCCTGCGCCGGTATGACGGACAAAAGACTTGGGGCGCGACGTCATTCCGGCGAAAGCCGGTATCCAGTCCGAGGTCTTGTCGGTCATTCCGGCGAACGCCGGAATCCAGTTCGGATTGTCGCGAATGAACCGAGCAGATACAAAAAACGATCCCCGCCGGCGGAACGACCAAGGCCGTCCGGGGCGGGGACAGGGATTCAGGCCGCCGGCGCGCCGGCGGCCCCGCGCCTCACGATTTGCCGCCTCCGGCCGAGGCGTAGCGTTCGAGCTTCTTCTTGTAGGCGACCACGCCGCCGACCATGCCCTTGGCCATGGCCGTCAGGTAGGCGTCGGAGTTCAAATTCCCGGCCTCGCCCGAATTGGTCAGATAGCCCAATTCCACCAGCACGGCCGGCATGCGGGCTCCGGTCAGCACGTAGAAAAACGCGCCCTTGGAGCCCAGATTGTGCACCGTGTAACGGGACCGCATCCCGCCCACGGTCTCCTTTTGCATCAGCGAGGCCATGTCTCTGGATTCGTTGATCTTGGAATTGAGCATCAGGTCCGAGAGGATGAACTGCATGTCGCTGATCTTCTTGGCCGAGACCCCGTTCTCGCGGGCCGCCACGCGCACGGACTGGGCGTCCGTGGCCAGATTCAGGTAATAGATTTCCAGACCCTTGATGCTGGCGTCCGAATAGGCGTTGCAGTGCACGGAAATGAAGAGGTCCGCGTCCTTGGCGTTGGCCCGAGCCGTGCGCTCCTCCAGGGAAATGAACGCGTCCGTGGTCCGGGTGTAGTGCACCTCGAAACCCTGGCCTTGCAGCATCCGCCCCAGGATCTTGGCCATGCGCAGATTAATGTCCTTCTCGCGCACGCCGTTGGCCATGGCCCCCGGATCCTTGCCGCCATGGCCGGGATCGATCATGACCGTGCGCACCGTGAGCCCCAACTGCTCAACCAGACTGCCGGCATATTTCTTATGCTTGGAATTGAGCGTGATCTGCGGCTCCACGGGCTTTTTTTCCGTGTCCCGCGCGGCGGGAGCGGCCTTTGTCGCCGCCTTGTCCGCCTTGGCCGAGGCCGGAGCGATGGTCTCCTTGCCCTGTAAATCCCGCAGGGCGGCGTCGACCGCGCCCTTGGAGACGGTCTCGGCCGGCGTGGATTTGGACGGACTCGACGCGGCCTCGGCCGGGGCCGCGCTGGCCTTGGACTCGGCGGAAGCCGTTTTTTTCTGCTTTGTTCCGAAAACATCGACGACGATGCGGTACGGATCGGGCAGGGTGAAGGCCCGGTAATGGTCCATCTGCCGCAGATCCAAGGTCACGCGGGCGCCGCCCGCAGCGGACGAGTCGGCCTGGATATGGGACAAGAAACCGCCCTCCACGCCGCGCGAGGGCGTGACGCTGGGCGCGACCACGGCCGAAGGCAGGGACAGGACCAATTGGCGTTTGTCTCCGGCCTGCTCGACCACGCTCCCTTCAAATGGCGCGTCCTTGTCCAGATCGAGCACGACCCGCGTGTATCCCTGGCTGGGCCAGCAGCGGATGCCCGTGAGCTTGGCGTTCAAGGCTTTTTTCCCGCCCTGGGCGGGACGAGCCGTGGCGGCGGGATTCGCGGCCGGGGCTGGCGCGGCCTGAGCCTCGACCGGGGGCGACCCGCCAAGTCCGGCCAACTGCTTTTTCGCGTCCGCAACCATGTCCCCCTTGGGATAGCGCGCGACAATCCGTTCGAAGGCGTCCTTGGCCTTGGCCGGGTCCTTGGCTTGCTCCTTCCAGATCAGGCCGAGACGGTAGGCCGAGTCATCGGTCCATTCATGATTCGGATAGGCCGCGATCATGCG
>CAYLNA010000137.1:0-3056 GCA_964384665.1 uncultured Desulfovibrionaceae bacterium
GCCTACACCAGCGTGAAAGTCATCGTCGACGCCCTGACCGAGGTCGAGAAGGCCACGGGCAAGAAGGCGGCCGAAATGGATCTGGCCGACCTGCGCGTCGCGCTGAACAAGGCCATCGTCTCCAGCAGCTATGACACGCCCCTGGGCGAGATCACCCTGGATGCCGACGGCGAGATTTCCCAGAAGACCTTCTACGTGTCCCAGATCAAGATCAACGACGACGGCAAGTCCGGCGTGCACGAACTGCTCCCCGAGTAACCTATCCGGGCCGGGGCGGTTCGCCGCTCCGGCCAAGCAATCACCATGACCATCGCCTGGCTTCTGCAAAATCTCCTGAACGGCCTGTCCATCGGCTCGGTCTACGCCATTTTCGCCCTGGGCTATACCCTGGTCTTTTCCATCCTGGGCATCATCAACTTCGCCCACGGCGCGGTCTTCACCCTGGGCGCGTACTGCACCTACGCCCTGGCCGTGGGCGATTTCGGCCTGAACGGCCTCTTGGCCGGGATGAGCCTGCCCTTCCGCCTGCCCTTTCCCCTGGCCCTGCTCGGCGGGTCACTCCTGGCCGGCGGCATCGGCGTCCTGACCGAGCGTCTGGCTTTTCGACCCCTGCGGGCCAAGGGCGCCGACGCCTTGCTGGCCCTGGTCAGCAGCCTGGGCGTGGCCCTGATCCTGGTCAATCTGCTCCAGTATCTGGTCGGCGCGGAAATCTATTCCTTTCCCTCGGACATTTTCGGCTCCCTGCCCATGGCCATGATCTTCAAGATGGACGGCAAGGTCATAGCCGTGCGCACGGTGCAGATCATCATCCTGGCCGTCAGCTTGGCCATGCTCGTGCTCCTGGCCTGGTTCATGAACCGGACCCGCATGGGCAAGGCCCTGCAGGCCACGGCCGAGAACCCGGAGACCGCCAGCCTGTTGGGCATCAATGTCGACCGCTACATCCTGTCCACCTTTTTCATTTCCGGCGCCCTGGGCGGGTTGTCCGGGACCTTGATCGGGGCCAGCTTCGGTCTGGCCGGGCCGTATTTCGGGGTCAGCTACGGACTCAAAGGCTTGGCCGTCATCGTCCTCGGCGGCCTGGGCAGCATCCCCGGGGCCGTGCTCGGCGGCGTGGTCATCGGTTTGGGCGAGGCCTTTTTGCCCTCGGACTATTCGTCCATGAAGGAGGCCGTGGCCTTCATCATGCTCTTCGTCATCCTTCTGGCCCGGCCTCAAGGCCTTTTGGGCCGCCACATCATCCAGAAGGTCTAGACATGTTTCTCGACAACTACGGATTTCTTCTCGTGGCCATCGTCCAGCAGGCCCTGCTCGGCATGAGCCTGTGGTATCCGCTCATGGCCGGACAGCTGTCTCTGGCCAGCATCGGCTTCTATTCCCTGGGCGGCTATATCGCGGCCATCATGGGAACCAACGCCGCCCTGGCCCCCTGGCGCGAAGCCCTGGGCTGGGCCCTGTATCCGGTCGAATGGACCATCGCGGCTATCGCCAGCGTGGCCCTTGGGCTCCTGGTCGGCATCCCGGCCCTGCGCCTTCGGGGCATCTATCTGGCCCTGGCCACCGTGGCCTTTGTCCAGGTTTTGAATGTCGTGGTCCTGGTCCTGGACGTGACCGGTGGGGCCGTGGGCCTGTTCGGCATCCCCCAGCCCTTCGAGAGCCGCCTGGCCTATTTGTGGTTCTTCGGCCCGCTTTTGGCCCTGATGCTGTTTTTTTCCTGGCGTCTGACCAAGACCACGGCCGGACGGTCCTTCATGGCCATCCGCGAGGACGAGCTGGCGGCCCAGGCCATGGGCATCCCGACCACGTTCGAAAAGGTCCGGGCCTTTGTCATCGGCTGCGGCCTGGCCGGGATCACCGGAGCCATGAGCGCGCCGTTTCTCAATACCTGGAACGCCCGCCAGAGCAGCTTCGACGCCTCGGTGGCCTGCCTGGCCTACGTGCTCATCGGCGGCGCGCGCTCCATCTGGGGGCCCATCCTCGGCGCGGCCCTGCTCGTGGCCCTGCCCGAAGTTCTGCGGCCCCTGAAAGACGCCCGCCTGATCATCAACGGCGTGGTCCTGGTCGTGGCCTGCATCTACCTGCCCCAAGGCATCGCCGGGCTGCTGGCCGGGCTGCGCCGCAAACCCTCGGAGGCGGCGTGATGGAAACGATCCTGCGCCTGAGTGGCGTATCCCGCGCCTTCGGCGGCCTCATGGCCGTGAACGACGTCAGCTTCGAGGTCCGATCCGGCGAAATCTTCGGCCTCATCGGCCCCAACGGAGCGGGCAAGACCACCCTCTTCAACCTCGTCACCAGCCTGACCCCGGTCAGCGCCGGCCAGATCCAGTTCGCCGGCCAGGACATGCTCGGCATTCCCCCGCACAAAGTCGCGGCCCTGGGCATGGCCCGGACCTTCCAGAACATCCGCCTCTTTTCCGGCATGAGTGTCCTGGATAACGTCCGCGCCCCCATGCAGGCCTTCGCCCGGACCGGCCTTTTGTCCGGCCTCCTCGGCCTGCCCGCCAGCCGCCGCCAGGAAGAGGAAATCCGGGACAAGGCCCTGGAACTGCTGGCCCTGGTTGGCCTGGACGCCAAGTCTGGCGACGTGGCCGCGTCCTTGCCCTATGGCGACCGCAGACGGTTGGAAATCGCCCGCGCCCTGGCCTTGCGACCCAAACTCCTGCTCCTGGACGAACCGGCGGCCGGCATGAATCTGGCCGAAAAAGGCGAACTGACGACCTTCATCCGCGACCTGCGCGACCGCTTCAACCTGACCGTGCTCATCATCGAACACCATGTGCCCCTGGTCATGGGCCTGTGCGACCGTCTGGCCGTGCTCAATTTCGGCCGTCTCATCTGCCAGGGCGCGCCCGAGACCGTGCGCGGCGATCAATGCGTCATCGACGCCTATCTTGGAGACATCCATGCCACTTCTCGCTCTTGATCACGTCAGCGTCAGCTATGGAGCGGTGCAGGCCGTGCGCGAGATCAGCCTGCACGTGGACCAGGGCGAGGTCGTGACCCTGATCGGAGCCAACGGCGCGGGCAAAAGCACCATCCTGCGCACCATCTCCGGT
>CAYLNA010000137.1:3156-5192 GCA_964384665.1 uncultured Desulfovibrionaceae bacterium
GGCGAGCAGCAGATGCTGGCCATCGCCCGGGCGCTGATGAGTTCGCCGCGCCTGCTCCTCCTGGACGAACCGTCCCTGGGCCTGGCCCCCTTGGTGGTGGAGGAAATCTTCGCCATCCTGGACAGCCTGAACGCCCAGGGCATGACCATCCTTCTCGTCGAGCAGAACGCCCGCTTGGCCCTGGCCCATTCCCACCGGGGCTACGTCCTCGAATCCGGGCAGATCGCGGCCCATGGCCAGGCCAAGGCCTTGCTCGACGACGACCGGGTCCTGGCCGCCTACCTCGGGGCCTGAGCCGGCTTCTTGCCAGCCGCGCCGCCGTCTGCCACACTTCCGTCCATGCACGGAGACAAAGCGCGAATCTGGCCGGCCCTGGCCGCCTGGCTGCGACCCAAGACCATCCAGGGACACCTCATCCACATGGTCCTGGCCCTGGTCGTCATCCAGATCGCGGTCAGCTGGCACGTCATTTCCGGCTTGGCCGAGGATATGCTCCGCGAACAGGTCGGCCAGACCGCCCTGCAAACCGCCAAGACCATCGCCCAAATCCCGACCATCCGCGAGGCCTTGGCGGCCGGGGATCCGCACGGCGAGATCCAGCTTCTCGCCGAGGCCATCCGCGCCCAGACCGGAGCGTCCTTTGTGGTTATCGGCGACCACACCGAAAAGCGCTACTCCCATCCCGTGCCGGAACGCATCGGCCAGACCTTTGTCGGCGGCGACGCGGGTCCGGCCCTGCGCGAGGGCAAGTCCTACGTCTCCGAGGCCGTGGGCACCCTGGGCCGCTCCCTGCGCGGATTCACGCCCATTTTCGGACCAAACGGAGCCATCATCGGCTTCGTGTCCGTGGGTTATTTGAGCGAGGGCGTGCACCAGTCCATTTCCAGCCATCTCGACAAGCCGCTCATGTACATCGTGGGCATGAGTTTGGTCGGCATCGTCAGCGCCATCATCATCGCCGGCCGCCTCAAGAAAATGACCCTGGGCCTGGAGCCGGCCGAAATCACCAGCCTCTACCTGGAGCGGGTGGCCGTGCTCCAGACCATCCGCGAGGGCGTCATCGCCATCGACCATCAGGGCAACATCCGGGTCTGCAACCAGGCCGCCCGCCGCTACGCCGGTTTGAGCCTGGAGACGCGCTTCGCCGGCAAGCCGGTGGAAGCCGTGATCCCGGATGTCGGCCTGCGCCAAGCCCTGCACAGCGGCCAGGCGGAATTCGACCAGGAACGGACCGTGGGCGGCCAGGAACTGATCTTCAATATCGTGCCGGTCTTCCACGAGCAGACCGTGCGCGGGGTCGTGGCCAGCTTCCGGCGCAAGGACGAGCTGGACCGCTTGGCGGCGGAGCTGTCCCGGGTTCAGGAATATTCCGAACTGCTGCGGGTCCAGGCCCATGAATACTCCAACAAGCTGCACACCATCGCCGGGCTGATCCAGATCGAGGCCTACCGCGAGGCCCTGGATCTGGTGGCCATGGAATCATCCGGCTACGAGGATTTCATCCGCTTTCTGGGCGAGGCCGTGCCCCACCCGGTCATTGCCGCCATCATTCTCGGCAAGTACAATCGGGCCAAGGAGTTGCGCGTGGATTTCCACATCGACCGCGACAGCACCATGGCCGACGTGCCCAAGTGGATCAGCCAGGAAAAAATCGTGACCATTGTCGGCAACCTGCTCGACAACGCCTTCGAGGCCGTCGTGAAGCAGCCCGACGGCGCGCGCCGGGTGGACATGTCCTTCACGGACCTGGGCACGGACATCGTCTTCGAGATCGAGGATTCCGGCCCCGGCGTGGCCGTGGACCGGCAGGAACACATTTTCGAGAAGGGCGTTTCGTCCAAGGGCCGGGGCCGGCGCGGGGTGGGGCTGTATCTGGTCCGGCAGCGCCTGGACGAAATGGGCGGACAGATCATGGTCGGCCGGGGCGGCCTGGGCGGCGCGCTCTTCACCGTGATCATTCCCAAGGAGCAAGGATGACGACCAGGGTACTCATTGTCGAGGACGACGTGCGCATCGCGGACCTGCACCACCGTTTC
>CAYLNA010000138.1:0-5165 GCA_964384665.1 uncultured Desulfovibrionaceae bacterium
GCCCGTCACACCCGCCAGGACCGCTTCACGGCCACGATCAGTTCGTGCAGGGGCATGGGCTTGCCGAAGAAATAGCCCTGGGCCTCGTCGCAGCCCATGGCCGTCAGCAGGTCAGCGTCGGCCTGGGTCTCGACGCCCTCGGCCAGGACGCGCATGCGCAGGCTCTTGCCCATCTGGATGATGGCCCGCAGCAGCTCCGCGTCGTTTTCCTCCCCGTGCAGGCGGAGCACGAAGGACCGGTCGATCTTGATGCGGTCGATGGGTAGCTGGCTCAGATAGCTCAACGAGGAATAGCCGGTGCCGAAGTCGTCGATGGACACGGCCGCTCCGAACCCAGACAAAATCTTGAGGGTCTCGCCGACCCGACCCACGTCGCCCAGGAGCACGGATTCGGTGATCTCCAATTCCAGCTGGTCAAAGGCGATGCCCGCCTCCCGCACGGCCGCGCGCGCGTTCTCGACAAAGTCATCATGCCGGAACTGCCGGGCCGAGACATTGACCGCGACCTTCAACGGCGCGCCAACCTGTTCGCGCACGGTGCGCATGGCCCGGCAGGACTGCGCAAGCATGGACGTCCCCAGGGGCACGATCAAACCAGTCTCCTCGGCCACGGGAATGAAGTCCAGGGGCGAAACAATCCGCCGGTCCTCGGCGGCCCAGCGGGCCAGGGCCTCCACGCCGATGATCCTCCCTCCGGCCAGATCCACCTTGGGCTGAAACAGGGGAAAAATTTCTCCGCGTTGCAGGGCGAGACGCAGGCGGTTTTCCAGGGACAGGCGGGCCGAGGCCCTGGCCGGCATATCGCCCTCGAACAGGCGGGACTGATTGCGGCCCATGCTTTTGGCCGCGTGCATGGCCAGATCCGCATGCTTGAGCAGGGCCTGGATCGTGGTTCCATCCTCGGGGTAGCGGGCGATGCCGATGGACGGGGTGACAAAGATTTCTTGACCCTTGACGCGCACGGGATCGGCCAGGGCTTTCTGGACGCGCTCGGCGTACGACATGGGTTCGACGCATTCATCCAGGGGCAAGGTGAAGAGCAGGACGAATTCGTCGGCGCCAAACCGGGCCACCACGTCCTCGACCCGAACGAGACGCTGAAAGCGCCGTCCGACTTCGATCAGCAACTCGTCCCCGCCCTCGTGGCCCAGGGAATCGTTGACCAGCTTGAAATTATCCAGATCCACGTAGAGTACGAGATAGCAGCGACTGACTCTCTCCGCCTTGAGCAGGGCCACCCCGAACTTCTCCCAGAGCATGGTCCGGTTGGGCAGCCCGGTCAGGGGATCGTAGTAGGCCATGCGCAGGATTTCTTCCTCCTTCTCCTTCATGGCCGTGATGTCGTGGAAGACGCCGACGTAATGCGTGACGGCTCCGGTTTCGTCCCGCACGGCCGTCGTGGACAGCCACTCCGGATAGGCCTCGCCGGATTTGCGGCGGTTCCAGAGTTCGCCGGTCCACAGACCATCCCGGAGCAGGCTGCGCCACATGGTCTCGTAAAATTCCGGCGGATGGTGTTCGGACTTGAGCAGGCGCGGATTGCGGCCCACGACTTCGTCCGGGGAATAGCCCGTGATGGCGGAGAAGGCCGGATTGACGACCAGAATATCGCCATTGGCGTCGGTCACGGTGATGCCTTCCTGGGCCGTCTCGAAAACTTTCTCGAAAAGCCGCAGCTTGGCTTCATGGTCGCGTTTCTCGCTGATGTCCTTGGACACGCCGAAATAGCCGCCCGCGCCTGGGCCATCCGCAACGGGAATGGCGTTGAGCAGAAAATACCGAACCCGTCCATCCAGACGCGAGGCCAGGGGGCAGACCAAATCCACGATGGGCGCGTTGTCGGCGCGCAGGGCCGCGACCAGCTCCATGACCCGACGGCCCTCGGCGCTGTCGGCGACGCACTCCCCCAGACGCAGGCGCGAGGCCTCGGCCGGATTGATCCCGAGCAGCTTTTCGGACTGGCCGGCGATGTAGATAAACCGTCCGTTCGCGTCGGTCTGCCAGATGATGTCGCCCGTGGTCAGGGCGATATCGCGCAAACGGGCCTCGGACGCGGCCAGAGCCGAAGTCCGGGCCGCGATCCGCTCCTCCAGCCCCTCGTTGAGGGCCAACAATTCGCGCCGGGCGGCGACCCGGTCGTCCAGAACCTTGGCGGCCGAGCGCATGACCGCCGCGCCCAGCAGGACTTGGGCGACAATGGAAGCCGACAGGGCCAGGGTCAGCAGGCGGTCGTGCCAGGTCTCCGCGCGTCGCAGCTCCTCCCGCACCGTTTGGGCGGCCGTCATGCCGTGGACGTAAAGTCGATTGGCGTGCTCCGTGACCCGGCTGAAAAACGGGGCCAGGCGCTTGTGCATGGCGACAAGTTCGGAGGATTGGCCCTGGCCGGGAGACCGCTCCAGATTGCCCAAAGCGAAGGCGTGATATTCCGCCAACATCGCCTCCAGCAGGTTCAGACTGGCGCGCAGTCCCGTGACGGATTCATCCGGACCGGGCAGCGGCGCGTCCAAATGGAACTCGCGCCCGACATCGTCGAGGCCGTCGGCATTGACCCTGAAATTTTCCACGAACACCCCGCCCTGGTCCAAAAAAACCGCGGCCCGACCCACGGTGTCCATGCTCGCGCGGATCGAGGCCTCGGCGCTTTCCAGGTCCTCCAGGGAGTCGGCCAGAAGCATGTGCTGGAACCCGACCTCCAGACGCGAGACATTTCTGTCGATAATCAGACAGACATCGCTGATGGCGCCATGGCGATCCCGCGCGACCGCGAAGGATTGCAGGCGATGGTGCATCACGGTGTTGAAGGCGAGCATCGCGGCCAGGCAACCGACGCAGAACACAAGGAGCACGGTCAGGTGAAACATGATCGGCTCCAGGCCAAACCTCGGGCGAGAGAAAAAAATCGTCACGCGCATGCCTCCCCAACGTCACGGATCCGAACGCCCTCTGGGCGTTCACAAGGGCGGCCCAAGCCGTCCGCCAAGCACGGTGCTTCATGGAGTTATCCGCTTTCCAGCCCTCTTTCAAGAAGGTGAAGATCGCGACGAACAAGGTCGCGCCGCATCCGCCCTTGTCCCGGACCCGACAGGCCGGTATACGCCAAAACGCGGGCACGTCGCCGCGCTTCCGACCACGGCAACCAAGGCTTGGCCATGAGAAAAACCGCCGCGATCATCCTCCTCTTCGCATCCATCTGCCTCGCCGGCCACGCCCTGCAACTGCGCGCCGTGGCCCTTGTCGGCGCGCAACCGGCGGAACTCCAAGCCGTGGCCAAGATCATCCTTTTTCAAACCGGATTCGCCGTCCTCGGCTCGGCCGTCACCGCCCTTTTGGCGCGCGGTTGGTCCCGCCTGACCGCCCTCGTCCCCCTGGCCCTCTGCGCCGCCGTGCTCCGCGAACTGTGGCTGGCCTGGGCTGTGATTTTTCCGTGAAGCCGGGACTGGGGCGGAGACCGGTCAAACGTCCGTGGACACCGCCGCGCACGGCATGTAGCACTCCGAAAACATGACCGACGGAGTCGATAATGACCTCTTTTCGCACTCAGGACATTCCGCGCATTGAATCCTTGCGCGTGCGCAATTATCGGGCGCTGCGCGATGTCGAGCTGGACAAGCTCACGCCCATGACCGCGCTGTTGGGTCCCAATGGCAGCGGCAAATCGACCCTGTTCGATGTGTTCAGTTTCCTGTCCGAATGCTTTCAGTACGGCTTGCGTCATGCCTGGGATCGACGCGGCAGAAGCCGGGAATTGAAAACCCGCGGCCAGGGGGGCCCCATTGTTTTCGAACTCAAATACCGGGAAAAACTGGGCAATCCAGTCATCACCTATCACCTCGCCATCGATGACGGCGCCAAGGGGCCGGAAGTCGTCGAAGAATGGCTGCAATGGCGGCGCGGACAGCATGGCAAGCCGTTCCGCTTCCTCGAATTCCGTCGCGGGCAGGGCCAGGCCGCCAGCGGCGAACTCCCGGAAAAGGAAGAAGAACGCAAGGACACGGCCCTGCGCTCGCCGGACATGATCGCCGTCAGCACCCTGGGGCAATTCGCCGAGCATCCCCGCGTCGCGGCCCTGCGCGAATTCATCACGGACTGGTATATTTCCTATTTGTCCATAGATCAGACCCGCAGCCAGCCCGAGGCTGGCCCCCAGGAACGACTGAGCAAAAGCGGCGACAACCTGCCCAATGTCATCCAGTATCTCCAGGACCGGCATCCCGCGCAGCTGGAATTGATCTTCTCGATTCTGCGCCAACGCATTCCACGTCTGGAGCACGTCGAGGCCTCGCCCATGCCCGATGGCAGACTCCTCTTGCAGATAAAGGACGCTCCGTTCGAACAGCCCGTCCTGTCCCGCTTCGCCTCCGACGGAACCATGAAAATGCTGGCCTATCTGACCCTGCTGCATGATGCCGAGCCGCCGCGCTTCATCGGCATCGAGGAGCCGGAAAATTTTCTGCACCCGCGCATTCTGCCGGAGCTTGCCGAGGAATGCCGGGCCGCTGCGGAACGGTCCCAGCTATTCGTCACGACCCATTCCCCATTTCTCCTCAACGCCATGCGCCCGGAAGAGGTCCGTGTCCTGTATCGCGACGAAACCGGCTTCACCCAGGCCGTTCGCGCCAGCGACATCCGGGGCATCCCGGATTTCATGGCAAGCGGGGCATCCCTGGGACACCTGTGGATGGAAGGACATTTCGGACTTGGTGATCCGCTCACCAACCAGGGCGCGCCCAGACAAAGCCGGCGCGGTCGGGAATGATGTTCGACAAGCTGATTGTTTTCGTGGAGGAGCCGTCCATGGAGGCGACCCTGGAGAATCTTCTTCCCCGCCTCGCGCCCGACGTGGAATGGGAGATTCACTGTTTCCAGTGCAAGGACGACCTCCTCGCGAAATTGCCAAGTCGCCTCCAGGCCTACGCCCGGTGGCTGCCCGCGACCTGGGCCATTCTGGTCCTTGTCGATCGGGACGACGATGACTGCCGGGCGCTCAAGTCCAGGCTGGATGGCATGGCGCGGAACGCGGGTCTGACCAGCAAGGCGGCCGCTCAAGGAGACGGCCGCTTCCAGGTGATAACCCGAATCGCCATCGAGGAACTCGAAGCGTGGTTTTTCGGGGATTGGGACGCTGTCCGCGCGGTCTATCCGCGAGTGTCCGCGACCATCCCGGC
>CAYLNA010000139.1:0-1117 GCA_964384665.1 uncultured Desulfovibrionaceae bacterium
TGGCCGGTGCCGTCGGTGTAGAAGGGCATGCCGGGCACGAAGGCCACTTTCTGGGCGATGGCCGCGTTGAAGAGGTCCATGCACGAGCCGCTGCCTTCGGGCAGGCGCACCCAGGAGAACATGCCGCCCTCGGGTCGGGTGAAGTCCACGCCGTCCGGTGCTTCACGCTCCAGGGCCGCGACCATGGCCTGGGCCTGGGAGCCATAGCGTTCGGTGATTTTGGCGATGTGGGCGTCGATGTCGTGCCGTTGCAGGAACTCGTGGATGATGAACTGGTTGAAGGTCGAGGAGTGCAGGTCCGCCGCCTGTTTGGCCTTGACCGCGAGGCGGATGATTTCCTCCGGCGCGACCATCCAGCCCAGACGGAAGCCCGGCACCGTGATCTTGGAGAAGCTGCCGAGCATGATGCTGCGGCCGCCGGTGTGGGCGAAGAGGGGCTGGTGGTGTTCGCCGGAGAAGCGCAGTTCGCCGTAGGGATCGTCCTCGATGAAGATGGTCTCGGGGTATTTGACGAGCAGCTTGCCCAGAGCCTCGCGCTTGGCCCGGGAATAGGTCAGACCCGAGGGGTTCTGGAAATTGGGCACGGCATAGAAGAGCTTGGGGCGGCCCGTGGCCAGCAGGCGTTCGACCTGCTCCAGGTTGGGACCGTCGTCTTCCAGGTCCACGGTCACGAATTTCGGCTCGAACATGGTGAAGGCCTGGATGGTGCCGAGGTAGCTCGGCCGTTCCAGGATGACCTCGTCGCCCTGCTCGATGAAGAGCTTGGCCAGCAGGTCCAGACACTGCTGGGAGCCGGTGGTGATGAGGACCTGGTCCGGATGCACGGTCACGCCCCGGCGGGCGTAGCGGGCCGCGATCCAGGCCCGCAACTCGGCGTGGCCCTCGGTGGTCGAGTATTGCAGGGCGCGCGGTCCGGCCTGGGCCAGGGTTTCGCGGGCCGCGTCCTGAAGTTGGGCGATGGGAAAAAGCCCCGGACTGGGCAGGCCGCCGGCAAACGAGATGATGCTCGGATCCTGGGTGACTTTCAGGATCTCGCGGATGAAGGATTTCGGCGTGTTCTGGATGCGACGGGTGAAGCGGAAGCTCATAATCCCTCCTTGGGGGACCGGAAATTTAC
>CAYLNA010000139.1:1217-5161 GCA_964384665.1 uncultured Desulfovibrionaceae bacterium
TTACAGAAGAAAAGCGCGGCCCAGGGCCACGCAGCCCATGCCCGTGACCACGGCTCCAACAAAGCTCTTGGTTTTCCAGCAGACCAGGAAGGTCGGCAGGGCCGCCCACAAGAATATATTGTTGGTGGAAAAATCAAGCCCTTCCTTGGAGGCGATCAGGGACGGAACGAGCATGGCCGAGAGCACGGCCACCGGGATGAAGCCCAGCCAGCGGATGACGGACTCGGGCAGGGCGCGCCGGGCCAGGGCCAGGACGGGCAGGGCGCGCGGAATGTAGGTCACGGCCATCATGCCGACAATGGTCAGAAAGATTGTTTGCTGGTCCATGCGTGTACTCCGAGGCCAAGGGTTGCGGCGAGGATGGTCGCGGCCAGGACATGGGCCTGGCTCAGGCCGGCCAGCATCAGGGCCGTGGACAGGATTCCGGCGGCCACGGCCACCAGCAGATGCAGGCGGGACTTGAGTTGGCCCAGAAGCAGGGCGATGAACATGGCCGGCAGGGCGTAGTCCAGGCCGATGGGGCGGATGTCCGTGATCAGGGTACTGGCGGCCAGGCCCAGGACCGTGCCGCCGACCCAGGCGCTCTGGGCGATGACGTTGATGCCGAAGGTCTCGGCCGGATCAAGCTCGCCCTTGGCGAAGCGTCCGGCGTGCAGGGCGAAGGTTTCGTCGGTCATCTGGGCCGCGAACAGGGCCAGCCGGGTTTTGCTCCAGGGCCGCAGATAGGGGGCCAGGGCGGCGGACATGAGCAGGTGGCGCAGATTGACGATGAAGGTCGTGGCCACGATGGTCAGGGGCGCGGCGGCCGAGGCGAACAGGCCCACGGCGATGAGCTGGGCCGATCCGGCGAAGACCAGGACGCTCATGAGCACGGTGTTCAGCCCGGACAGCCCGGACTTCTGGGCCAGGACGCCGTAGGCGAACCCCACGGGCACGTAGCCGAGAATGATGGGCAGGGTCTGGCGGAAGGCCGAGGCCAGGGGGGAGTCGGCCCGCGCGGATTGGGAAATGGTCGTCGAGTTCATAATCGATAATCTCCTTGATCGCACCCTAGCCAGAAACTGTTTGCGGTACAGATACAGTTCGCATAAATTTCGACCATAACAGATGGGCTCAATTGGACGGGCACGGAACACGCGCCGTGTCCGTGGCGATGGACGTGGGAGAGGAGTGATGGAAGATTATCGGTATCGTCAGATCGAGCAGCAGCTCATGCAGCAGATCGCGTCCGGCACGATTTGCCCTGGGGCTCGACTGCCGTCGTTGCGCCATGTTAGCGCCCGCAGCCGGGTGGCGGTGAGCACGGTCCTGCAGGCCTATGCCGAGCTGGAGCGCAAGGGCATCATTGAATCCCGACCCAGATCCGGTTTTTTCGTGCGTCGGGGCGCGCGGGAATTGCCGCCTCCGCCGCGCACACCGCGCCCGGTGCTGCGGCCCCATACCATCAACCGCAGCCAGCTCATCAATGCGGTTCTCGAAACCGTGGGCGACCGGGAACTCCTGCCTCTGGGCATCAACTGTCCGTCCGAGGACCTGCTTCCCCATCGCGAGCTGGGGCGGGTCGCGGCCCGCCTGGCGCGGGAGGACTCCAGGGGTCAGCTCGGCTACCTGCCCGTGGAGGGCAGTCCGGCCCTGCGCCGGCAATTGTCCCTGCGCGCGGCCCAGGCCGGTCTGGACGTGCGGCCCGAGGACATCATCGTCACCTGCGGGGCTCTGGAGGCCCTGCACGTGGCCGTGCGCAGTCTGGTCCGACCCGGCGACAACGTGCTCATCCAGGCTCCGTCCTATTTCTGCTTCCAGCAACTGCTGGAGAATCAGGGCGTGCGCTCTATCGAGATCCCTTCCCATGCCCGGCACGGCGTGGACCCCGGCGACGTGGAGCGGGCCTTGGCCCGGTTCGACATCCGGGCCTGCATCTTCACGCCCAATTTCAACAATCCCGACGGCTCCCTGACCCCCGACGCGGCCAAGGCCGAGATCGTGAATCTACTGGCCGCGCGCGAGATCCCGCTGATCGAGGACGACGTGGCCGGAGACCTCTATTTCGGCCCGACCCGGCCCTCGGTCTTCAAGATGTACGACGCCAAAGGGTTGGTCATCCTCTGTTCGTCCTTTTCCAAGACCCTGTGTCCGGGCTACCGCATCGGTTGGATCATGCCCGGTCGTTTTTTCGCCCCGGCCTACGAGGTCAAGGCCACGACCAACGTCTGTTCGGCCACGCCGACCCAGGAGGCCGTGGCCCTGTTTCTTCAGGAAGGGCGCTACGAACGGCATCTGCGCGGGCTGCGCCGCAAGCTCGGCGAACAGACCCAGGCCATGCAGCTCCATGTCGGCCGCGCCTTTCCCGAGGGCACGCGGGTCAGCCGGCCCGAGGGCGGCGGGGTGCTGTGGGTGGAATTGCCCGGAGGCGTGGATTCGGTGGAACTCATGTACCGGGCGCGGGAGCAGGGCATCAGCATCGCGCCGGGGACCATTTTTTCCACCCAGGATCGCTTCGCCAGCCATATCCGGCTCAACACCGGCAATCCCTGGAGCGCGGAGTTGGCCCAGGGCGTGGACCGCCTCGGCCAGTTGGTGCGGGACATGTTGTCCGGAGCGGCCGGGTAGGCTGTTATGTCCTTTTTGTCATATTGACGCAGTCCGGACGCTGTCCCAAGACTTGCGCCCATGAACACGAACCCCGTTCCCCGCAAACTCTACGTGGAGCTGACCACGCTGTGCAATCTGGGTTGCGCCATGTGCGTGAAGCATTCCGATGGCTGGAACTGCGACGACGCCCTGATGGAGACCGCGACCTTCGAGGCCCTGGTCCCGCTCTTTCCCCATCTGGAAACCCTCAATCTGAACGGCATCGGCGAGTCCATGCTCCATCCGGATCTGCCCGTGTTCATCGCCCGGGCCCGCGCCAGCGTGCCGGACTCGTGCATCATCGGTTTTCAGTCCAACGGCATGATTCTGACCGAGACTCTGGCGGCAAACCTTATGGACGCGGGCCTGGACCGGATCTGTTTTTCCGTGGATTCGCCGGACCCGCGCGAGCTGGATCGCCTGCGAGCCGGAGCCGAACTGCTCCAGGTCGGCCGCGCCTATGACCTGATGCGTGACGCTGCTCGTCGTCCCGGAGCCCGGTCCCTGGAACTGGGCGCGGAAACCGTGGTCGGCGCGCGCAATTTCGAAAGCCTGCCCGAGACCGTGGTCTGGTGCGCCGAGCGCGGGGCGGGTTTTCTTGTCGTCACCCATGCCCTGCCGTACCACCGCGCTTACGCCAAGGAGACCCTCTACGAGCCGGTTTCCTGGCGTTGCCTCGATTTTTGCCGGGAATGGGAAGCGCAACTTCTGGCCGAGGGCCTGAATCTGCACCGCGTCTACGACGCTTTTTACGCCGTGTTCCGCACGCCCGCCCAGCAGCGTCAGGTCGAGGTCATGCTGGCCATGATGGCCGAAGCGCGGAAACGGGACCTGCAGTTCAGCCTGCCCAACGTCCTGCGCGTCGATCTGGAGCGGATGGAGCGGGTGCGCGAGGTCTTCGCGCGGAGCGAGGACGAGGCGCTGCGCCGGGGTATCCGCCTGGACCTGCCCGAGCGCGCGGCCCGGGAGCCCCGGAGCTGTCCGTTCGTGGAAGCCCCCAGCCTGTTCGTGGCCTGCGACGGCGCCCTGGCTCCATGCTATTACCTCTGGCACGACTATTCCCACTGGCTGTTCGGGACCGAAATCCGCGTCCACCAGCGCGCCTTTGGCCGGGTTCCGGAGGATGATCCGCTGCGGGTCTGGAACGCGGACGCCTTTGCGCGTTTCCGGACCGAGGCCCGGCAGGAGGAATACGCGCGCTGCGCGGATTGCAGCGTCGTGCCGTGCGATTACGTCCAGGGCTACCCCCATCCCTTCGAAAAAGACTGCTACGGCCGGGTCGTGCCCTGCGGCTCCTGTCCCTGGTCCGGCGGCGG
>CAYLNA010000140.1:0-2241 GCA_964384665.1 uncultured Desulfovibrionaceae bacterium
GCCGTGCGCCGGGCCGGTCTGACCGACAACGCCCGTATCGGCTACGCCCAGGGCCTCATCGGGATTCTGAGCCAGGGGCGGGTCACCCGCCAGGACTACAGCCGACCGGCGGTGTCCATGGCCATGGTCCGCATGGGTTTATAGCTTTCATCAACGTTTTGCTGACGAGGAATGCATGTCCAGAACATATTTGGTCTATCGGTGCACGGAAGGGGAAGTGGTCAAGAAGCCGGAGGCGGTTATTTCCCTGTGGGACGAAGATCTGTCCAGATTCTCGGAAATCCTGGACGAGGCCACGGCCGGCCGGCCGGACAAAGCCCGCAAGGCCGGCGAATATTGGGAGCTGGTCCGCAAGGAAGACGCCGATCCCTATGACTGGGAAAAGGTGGTCAAGCCCATCAAGAACAAGGAGCACGACCCCCTGGGCGACATGTGGCGCGAGCGGGCCAAGATGGAAAAGCTCATGGCCGAGGGCGCGACCGTGGAGCAGGCCTTGCAGGTCATGACCCCGTTCTCCCACACCTTCCGCTATGAATCCGAAGCCCCCAATACTCTTATCCCGAGCATGGACGAGATCAAATCCTAAAGCCTGGAGGTCCGCGTGCGTTGGCTGCTTCTGCTGCTGGCTTTCGTTCCCCTGAGCGGATGGTGCGGGGCGCTGTCCACGGGGCAGCTTCTGTACGTGCCGGTGTATTCGCACATCTATATCGGCGACAAGGAACGGCCCTTCAATCTGGCCGTGACCTTGTCCGTGCGCAACACCGATCCCAGGCAGACTCTGCGCCTGACCCGGGTTGACTATTTCAACACCGAGGGCGTCCTGATCCGGCATTACCTGGCCAAGCCCGTGGACCTCGGCCCTCTGGGCTCGACCCGCTACGTGATCCAGGAAACGGATACCGAGGGCGGGTCCGGGGCCAATTTTCTGGTCCGCTGGGAAGGGGAGTCAGCCATGAATCCGCCGGTGGTCGAGGCGGTCATGATCGGGGCCCAATCCGGCCAAGGCATTTCCTTCACCTCCCAGGCACGGGAGATCACCGAATAATCATCACGGCAAAGGAGAGACCATGGACTCAAAACTGGAAGAATTGGAGGCGTTTCTGGCCGAATGGGAATCCTGTGATTCCAAGGACGCCTTCGCGGTTTTTCGCCAGACCCTGGACGCGGTCAACGGCGCTGTTCTGGATTTCAAGGCCCGTCCCGGAATCACCTATTCCCTGCGCGGCGCGCATCCGGCCCAGCAGGGCCGGGATCTGTTCGTCATGGTCGATGTCATCGACGACGATCCCGAACAGCGCTGGCTGTCGGTCTGTTTCTACGACGACATGGTCACCGATCCCGACGAACAGGGTGACTGGGTTCCGCAAGGGCTCATGGGCGAGGACGCCCGCTGTTTCAATGTGGACGAGGCCGACGAGGACCTGGTCGCCTATGTCGCCGAGCGCATCCGTGAAGCCGGAGCCAATGCCTCGAAATAGTCCGGGGGCGTTTGCTTTTTCGGATGTTCGGAACGGCTGTTCGAGATTTCGGATGGCCGTTTTGTTTGTCGGCCCGGCTACGCGGCCATGAGGGAATCATGAAAGAAATCACGGCGACGGTTGAGGCCCGGCACGGGGGCATGCGTCTGGATGCATTTTGGCAGGGCGTCCTGGAGCCTGAAGGTCTGGCCAGGACCCGCGTACAGGACTGGATCCGCGCCGGCCGGGCCCAGGTCGACGGCCGGGAATGCCGCAAGCCCGCGCACAAGCTCGTCCCCGGCCAACGCCTGTCCCTGGAGCCCGAGGAAATCCTGTCCGGTCTGGAGCCCGTTCCAGGGGACCTCGATGTCGTCTTTGTCGACGAACACATGCTGGTTGTGAACAAAACCGCGAACCTGACCGTGCATCCGGCCCCGTCCGTAAACGAGCCGACCCTGGTCCACCATCTGGCCCACGCCTTTCCGGTTCTCTTGGCCCAGAGCGGAGAGCGACCGGGCGTGGTCCATCGCCTGGACAAGGACACCACCGGCCTCATCTGCGTGGCCCTGTCCGATCCGGCCCGGCTGGCCCTGACCCGCGCCTTTTCCAATCGGGACGTGTACAAGGAATATCTGGCCCTGGTCTCCGGCGTTCCGCCGGAACAGGGGCGGATCAGCCTGCCCCTGGGGCGCCATCCGTCCATCAAGACCCGCATGGCCGTGGTTTCCGGCGGCCGCCCGGCCGAGACCGAATACCGTCTGGTCTGGACCGCGCCGGACAAGAG
>CAYLNA010000140.1:2341-5154 GCA_964384665.1 uncultured Desulfovibrionaceae bacterium
CTGACCCGGCGCGCCCGTGGTTTGGCGCGGGTGTTGCGCGAGCTGTCCACGCGCCGGATCGATCGGGCCATGACCGGCCTGACCGCGTTCGTGACCGAGTCCAGCACGTTTTGAGCCCAAGGAGGCCCCATGTTTCCCCTGCGCGACAACATTCCGACCCGGCACCGGCCCTACATGGTCTGGACCATCCTGGCCGTGAACGTTCTGATCTTCCTGCTCATGCTGCCCCTGGGGCCGGTTCAGGAAAACGGAGTCTTCCACCTGTTCGGCGTGGTCCCGGCCCGTTTCTTCCACCCGGACTGGGCCGTCTGGCGCGGCTATCCCGAGGGCGGGAGCATCGCCTTTTTCGCCCACATGTTCATTCATTCCGGCTGGCTGCATATCATCGCCAACATGTGGTCGCTGTGGATTTTCGCCGACAACGTCGAGGACGTCATGGGGCCGTTTCGGTTCCTGATTTTTTATGTGCTGTGCGGACTGGCCGCGCTTTGCGTGCACATGATCACCGCGCCCGATTCGGCCGTGCCCGTGGTTGGTGCGTCCGGGGCCATTGGCGGGGTCATGGGGGCCTATTTCTTTTTGTACCCGCACGCCAAGGTGGTCACGTTTTTGCCCATTCTCATCGTGCCCCTGATCTTCGAGATTCCGGCCCTGTTCTTTCTGGGGGCGTGGTTCATGAGCCAGGTTTTTTCCGGCCTGCTCGCCTCCTCCGACGGCGGGGGCGTGGCCTGGTGGGCGCACATCGGCGGATTCGTGGCCGGCATGCTCCTGCTGCGCTTTTTCCGCGACGACGCCCGCTGCTATTACTGCTACCGGTCCGAAACCTGGAAGGGCTGGGAGAAGTGAGGCGGTCTGGACTTTTGAACCCGCCTCATTTAAGCGCTGGGGTCTGTTTCGGCGGCCCGGGCCGCGCACCGTTTTCACCATACAAGGATGCCATATGCTTCAGATAGAAAACCTGCATGTCCGCATCGGCGAGAGGGAAGTCCTCAAGGGGATCAACCTGAACATCGATGAAGGGGAAACCTTTATTCTGTTCGGCCCCAACGGCTCGGGCAAGACCACGCTGCTCATGACCCTGATGGGCTTTGGCGGCTACGAGGTGACCGGCGGCAAGATCATCTTCAAGGGCGTGGACATCACCCACATGCCAACCTACGAGCGCGCCCGGCTGGGTATCGGCATGTCCTTCCAGCGTCCGCCGACCATCCACGGCCTCAAGACCCGCCATCTGGTCTCCATGTGCGCCCGCGATCGCGTCGTTGACGTGGACGCCATGGCCAAAACCGTCAATTTCGACACCTTTCTCGATCGGGACATCAATTCCGGCTTTTCCGGCGGCGAAATCAAGCGTTCCGAACTGCTCCAGCTCATGGCCCAGAACCCGAGCCTGATCCTGTTCGACGAGCCCGAATCGGGCGTGGATCTGGAAAACATGGCCCTCATCGGGAACACGGCCCGGGCCCTGCTCGACGGGGCGGCCAATCCATCTCCGGACACCTGCATGCGCGACCTGCGCCGCCGCAACAAGACCTCGGGCCTGATCATCACCCACACCGGCTATATCCTGGACTACGTCAACGCCGACCGGGGCCAGGTCATGTACAACGGCCTGCTCTGCTGCGACACCCGGCCCACCCGACCCCGCGACATTCTCGATCATATCAGCAAGTACGGCTACAAGGAGTGCATCAGATGTCTGAACTGAATCTCGTGGACCTGAACTCCTACGCTTTTTCCGGCGGCGAAAGCGCCGAGCTGGCCGATTTTTCGTCCCTGACCGAAGAGAGCAAGCGCGAACTGCGCATGGTCGGCGTGGATGTCGATGCTGCGGCCGACCGGGCCGGGACCTTCCTGCAGTTCGACCACAGCACCGTGCACTGCAAGACCGCGCGCAAGGGCGTGGAGGTGCTCGGCATCCGTCAGGCCCTCAAGAAATACGACGGCCTGCCCGAGTATTTCTGGAACGCCATGGACAAGGACAAGGACGACTTCACCCGCGCCGCGGCCAAAGAAGAGCTGCACGGCGGGTATTTCATCCGCACCGAAAAGGGGGCCAAGGTGGCCGAGCCGGTGCAGAGCTGCCTGTTCATCAAGGGCCAGAACATTGGCCAGAACGTGCACAACATCGTGGTCGTCGAAGATGACTCCGAGGTCCACATCATCACCGGCTGCGCCACCTCCCATGGCGTGACCTCGGCCCTGCACCTGGGCATCTCCGAGTTTTACATCAAGAAGGGCGGCAAGCTGACCTTCACCATGGTTCACAACTGGGGCGACGAGGTCGTGGTCCGGCCGCGCACCGTCGGCGTCGTGGAAGAGGGCGGGGTGCTGCAGAACAATTACGTGCTGATGAAAAAGGTCAAGTCCGTGCAGTCCTACCCGACCATTTATCTCAATGGCGAGGGCGCGGTGGCCCGTTTTAACTCTGTCATCGTCACGCCCACGGGCTCCCATGTCGATACGGGCAACCGCATTGTCCTGAACGCGCCGAACACGCGCGGCGAGATCATTTCCCGCACCATCACCACCGGCGGCACCATCATCGCCCGGGGCGAGATCATCGGCAACAACGTGCCCGCGCGCGGCCATTTGGAGTGCAAGGGGCTGATCCTGGGCGGCGGTATCATCCACGCCATCCCGGAACTCCAGGGCACCAAGCCCGGCGTGGAGCTGTCCCACGAGGCGGCCGTGGGCAAGATCGCCCAGGAAGAGATCGAATACCTCATGGCGCGCGGCCTGGACGAGGACGAAGCGACCTCGACCATCGTGCGCGGTTTTCTGAACGTGGAGATCATGGGCCTGCCCCAGGA
>CAYLNA010000141.1:0-5146 GCA_964384665.1 uncultured Desulfovibrionaceae bacterium
CGGAATGGACCACGGCCAGGACCTCGTCGCCGGGCAAAAGCACGGTCTCGCCATGGGGGATGAGCAGACGGCCCTGGCGGATGACGCCGGCCAGGATGCTTTCTGCGGGGAAGCGCAGGTCCATGATTTTCCTGCCCGCCGCCGGCGCGTTCGGGTGCACCCGTTCCTCGACCAGGGTGTAGTCGCCCTTGGAGAGCTTGAGCAGGGTCATCATGTTGCCCAGGGACATTTCCTCGGCGATGAGTTGGGCCATGAGTCCGGCCTGATCCACGGCCACGTCCACGCCCATGGCCGGGGTGCACATCCAGGCGTTTTTGGGGTCCTTGACCCTGGCGATGGCCCGGGCCACGCCGAAGTCGAACCGGGCCAGGCTGGTCACGACCAGGTTGGTTTCGTCCGTGCCGGTCACGGCGGCCACGACGTCGGCTTCCCGGATGCCGGCCCGCTCCAGCGTGGCGGGGTCCGCGCCATCGCCCGCGATCACGACTCCGGGCGGCAGGGCGGCGTGCGCCTCGTGCACTTCCCTGGCCCGGGCCTCGACCACCGCGACCCGGTGTCCTTCCGCTAAGAGCCGCACGGCCAAGTGCGTGCCGACCTTGCCCCCGCCCACGATGACCACGTTCATGATGTTCTCCTTGTTCAGCGCAGATCGAGCAGGGCGCGGAGCCGCTCCGCCGAGTCGGCCATGACCGCCAGGTGCACGGCGTCGCCCGCGTGCAGGATTGTTTCCGGCGAGGGCAAGAATGTGGCCCCGTTCCGGCTGATGGCCACCACCCGCACTTCGCCGGGAACGGCCATGACCCCGACTTTTTTTCCGGCCAGAAGCGGCGGGGCCTCGACCCGTACGATTTCCACCTCGCCGTCGCCCAGGCTGGTCACGGCTTCCACCTCCGAATAGGACAGCAGGTCGACGAAGCGGTTCACGGCCCAGGAAAAGGGGGCCGCGACCTGCACCCCGAGCCGGTGATAGACGTCGGCCCGGCGGGGGTCGTGCAGGCGGGCCACGACCTTTGGCACCAGAAAGACCGCCCGCGCCAGCCGCGCCATGACCAGATTGGTTTCATCATTGCTGGTGGTCACGGCCAGGCCGTCGGCCTGTTCGATGCCCGCGCGCAGCAGGATGCCCCGGTCAAAGCAGTTGCCGACGATCAGGCGGGAGCGCAGCGCGGGCTCGGTCTGCTCCGGGACGGCGCGGTCCTTGTCGATCAGGGTGACGGCGTGGCCGCGCCGCGTCAGGGCCAGGGCCAGACCGGAGCCCATGCGGCCGCATCCGACGACGAGATAGTTCATGCGTGACCTCCAAGGCGCCCTTTGGCGCGGCGCAGCAGGAATTTTCGGCCTTCGTCGGCCAGGAGGAGCAGCGGGGTCCAGGCCAGGACGAACAGCCATCCGCCCGGACCAAAGGACTGGGTCCCGATGAGACGCTGTACGGGCGGAACATGGACGATGAGGACGATGACCGCCAGTTCGCTCAGGATGCCGATCCACAGCAGTCGGTTGTCGAACAGGGGACGCCCGAACACGGACAGGCGCTCCGTGCGCTGGGCGAAGAGATTGCCGATCTGGGTGCTGACCACGCAGGCCAGGGCCATGGCCGTGGCCGCTTCGTACACCGCGCCGCTTCCTGGCAGGTCGAGCCATTGCCCGGCGTATCCGTTGGTCCAGTAATGGAAATAAAAGGCGGCCATGACCGCCAGGCTTTGCAGCGGTCCCAGGAACAAATAGGCTCTGGCCAGGAGGGCCGGGGTGATGACGTGCTCGCCACGGGCGCGCGGCGGCTTGTCCATGATCCCCGGTTCCGCACCCTCGGCCCCCAGGCCCAGGGCCGGAATCAGGTCCGTGCCGAGGTCCACGGCCAGGATGTGCATCACGTTCAGGGCCAGGGGAATGCGCGCCCCGCTCAGGGCGAAGAGGATGAAGGGGACCGCTTCCGGGGTGTTGCTGGTGAAAATGTAGGTGGTGAACTTCTTGATGTTGGCGTAGACCGCACGGCCTTCCTCGATGGCGCTGACGATGGAGGCGAAGTTGTCGTCGGTCAGGATCATGTCCGCCGCTTCCTTGGCCACGTCGGTTCCGGAGATGCCCATGGCCACGCCGATGTCCGCTTTTTTCAGGGCCGGGGCGTCGTTGACCCCGTCCCCGGTCACGGCCACGACATGTCCCTGGGCCTGCAGGGCCGTGACGATGCGCAGCTTTTGTTCCGGGGCCATGCGCGCGAAAATGACCTCGTCGCGCAGGACCGTGGCCAGGGCCGCGTTGTCCAGGGTTTCGAGTTCCGTTCCGCTCAGCACCCGGACGGTGTCGCCGTGGACGATGCCAATGCGCCGGGCGATGCTTTCCGCCGTCAGACCGTAATCGCCGGTGATCATGATGACGCGGATGCCGGCCCGGTGGCAGGTCGTCACGGCCTGAAGGACCTCGGGCCGGGGCGGGTCCATCATGGCCGCAAGCCCCAGGAAGGTCAGATCCCGCTCGACGGTTTCGGCCCGGTATCCGTCCAGGCCTTCGGGGCTGTCCGCCAGAACGCGGCGGGCCGCGGCCAGGACGCGCAGGCCGCTACGGGCGAAGTCGTCGCCCGCGGCCATGATCCGCTCCCGCATGTTCTGGTCCAGGTCGTGTTCGGCGTCATCGGCCTGAATGCGGGCGCACAGGGCGAGCATTTCCTTGGGCGCGCCCTTGACGTGGACCACGATGCGGCCTCCGTCGCGGTGCACGGTGCTCATGCGTTTGCGTCGGGATTCGAAGGGCAGTTCCCGCTGACGCGGAGTGCGGTTTTCCTCGCGGGCGAGGTCGATGCCGGCCTTGGCGGCCAGAACGCGCAGGGAGCCCTCGGTCGGGTCGCCGATGACCGTCCAGCGGGCGCTGGCGTCGTCCGGAGGGACAAGGCGGGCGTTGGCGCACAGCCCGGCCGAAAGGAGCAGGGCGCGCAGGTCGGCATCGTGGGCCGCGTCGAGAACCGCGTCGCCGTCCAGGATCTGTCCCTCGGGATCGTAGCCGTCGCCGGAAACCGTCAGGGCGCGGCCGGCGACCCACAGCGCCCGGACGGTCATTTCGTTTTGGGTCAGGGTGCCGGTCTTGTCCGTGCAGATGACCGTGGCGCAGCCCAGGGTTTCCACGGCCGAGAGACGCTTGATGAGGGCGTTGCGCCCGGCCATGCGCTGCACGCCCAGGGCCAGGGCCAGGGTCACGGTGGGCAGGAGTCCCTCGGGCACGAAGGCCACGATCATGCCCATGCCGAAGATGAAACTCTCGGCCGGGTCGACTCCGGCCAGGGTCGCGGCCAGGAGGAAGAACACGGCTCCGGCGCAGACCGCGATAACCGTGACCAGCTTGGTCACGCGTTGCATTTCCTTCTGCAAGGGAGAGAGGTCGGCCCCCATGCCCTGGGTGAAGGCCGCGATGCGGCCGAATTCGGTCTCCATGCCCGTGGCCAGAACCACACCCTCGCCTGTCCCGGAAACCACGTTGGTCCCGGCGAAGACCAGGTTCGGAATTTCGATGCGGGGGCGGCCATCTCGCGGCGTCGCGGCGTGGGTTTTGCGGACATGCAGGGATTCCCCGGTCAGGGTCGACTGGTCCACGCGCAGTTCGGCCGAGTCCACCAGGCGCGCGTCGGCGCAGATACGATCCCCCTCGGCCAGAATCAGGATGTCGCCGGGGACCAGGGCGCTGGCCTCGATCTGACGAATGGCTCCGTCGCGGCGCACGATGGCCTGGCTCGGCAGCATCCGGCGCATGGCTTCCGTGGCCTTCTCGGCCTTGAATTCCTGCCAGAAACTGAACGCGCCGTTGATCAGGTTGACCGTCCAGATGGAGAGAGCCAGCTGGGGCATGCGGGCGATGAAGGCCACGCCGCCGGCGATCCAGAGCAGGATGGCCATGAGGTGGACGAAATTGGCCAGGAATTTGATGACCAGCGGCGTGCGCCCCTGTTCGCGGATCGTGTTCGGGCCGTGCCGGGCCAGACGCTCCAAAGCCTCGGCTGCGGTCAGGCCTTCGGGCCGGCTTGCGGCGGCCTCAGGGACCCGTGCGGGCGGGAGGGTTTCCAGCCCCGGTTCGTGGCTGGGATGCGTGGCTGCGGACGGCATGGTCACGGCCGGTCGGGCCGACCGCCGGACGCGGGGCGGGCGTCGCGGCGGTCGGCGGGTTCAGTAGCACACGTCGGTTTTGTCGCAGGGCTCGCCCAAGCGGTCGGTCTCGTCGACCTTGATGCCCTCGCGCAACCGGGCTTCCTTGGCCTCGGGCACGGCCTCCTCGTCGAACAAGCCCGTGAATCCGGTTTCCTTTGTTTCCATGTCTTCCTCCTTGGTCACCGCGCGGTGATCAGTTTTTTGCGTTCCAGCGCGGCCAGAAACGGGCCGCGTTCCACGTTGCCCCAGCGGATGGCCGGGTCGTCGGAAAAATAGATGAGGCCGGGCGAAAACTGCCGCCAGACGCGGGCTCCTTCGGGACTGAGCATGAGGGGCGCTCCGGTCGGAGCGCAGAGCACCAGCCCAAAGGATTCCTTGCGGCTGCGGTGCGGATTGAGGGAAAAGGCGCGGGGCGGATTGGCCGGGGCCTGCTCCCGCTCCCGCAGGAAGGGGATGGTCCGGGGCAGGTTTTCCGGGCGGGCATAGGGGTCCAGACCGGCCATGTCGCCGGTCCACGTTTTGGCCTCCATGCGGCATCCGCCCCCGCAGAGCATCAGGGCCGGGCAGGCGCGGCAGACTTCCGGCATGAAGCGGCCCTCGCGCCATTCGTCCATGCGCGCCCAGATTGCCTCCAGGCTCGAATCCCAGATGGAGCCATAGGCTTGGTCGGAGTGATTGCATGGCCTGGCCGCGCCGTCGGCGGCGATGGTCAGCATGGCCACGCCGGCCAGGCAGCGCCGCCCATGCACGGCCAGGTCGGCGTTGTCCGCGATGCCGCACAGAGGATAGGTGGACAGGACCTCCACGGGCATGCCCAGGTCGGCCGTGCGCAGGGCGCGGACATAGGCGGCCACGTCCAGGGGCGTCAGGCGCAGGGGCGCGAACCCGTCGCAGTGCTCGGGCTGGGCCGCCTTGCTGGCCAGAAAGGCGTTGACGCCGAGGCTTTCGCAGAGCCGGGCCGTTTCCAGGACGTGGTGCTTGTTCATCTGGCAGATGACCATGTTGGCGTGGACCGG
>CAYLNA010000142.1:0-5081 GCA_964384665.1 uncultured Desulfovibrionaceae bacterium
TGGCTGCTCACTGTCGGGCCAAGGCCAGGGCCAAAAGCGCCACCCGCGTGGCGTCCGCGATGGCCGCTTGGTAGTTGTGGTCAAAGGTGTTCAGCCGCCGATTGGCGATGGCCGGGCAGATAACCCCGGCCCAATGTCCCTGGCCGCCCAGGAAATGGAGCAGGAAACTCGCCTCCATTTCCATGTTTTCGATGCGCTGGCCCTCAACGCGGGGATCGAATTCGGCCAGGACGCGGTCCAGATCCGGGACGCTGGGCTCAAGCCGCCCCACGTCGCGGCCCTGAGGCGCGAAGAATCCGCTGTTGGAAACGGTCAGGCCGCGTTTGACCTCCACTCCAAGGCGGCTGGCCGCCGCAAGCATCGCCTGAACCATGGCCGGTTCGGCTCGCGTCACATAAGGCCGGATCTGTCCCAGAAAGCGGGAGTCCGGACGCATGGCCGCACGCACCACCGGCTCCAACTCGTGTTCGAGACGTCGGCAGGTGGCGTCGGGCAAGGGCGCTTCGTAGAAGAGGCCCGTGTTGTCCATGCCGATGGCGTAGGTGGTGACGATGGGCGAGCCCAGCCGGGTTGCGGCCTGGAGCGCGCCGGAGGTGCCGACCCGGATGACGTGCAGGCGGGGAAATTCGGCCTTGGGTCGGCGGGCGGCGAAATCGATTTCATGCAGAGCGACCAGTTCGTTGACCACGATCTCCAGGGATGGCGTGCCCATGCCCGAGGTCGTCACCGTTGTCCTGAGCGGGGAGATGATTGTGGCCCGGCCGCCGGTGACCGCCGAGGTCCCGGTGACCGTGACCAGTCCGCGATGCTCATGCTCGACTTCGAGGTCGCGCAGGAAAGTCGAGCCGATGACCTCGGCCCGGCCGGGATCGCCGACCAGCAGGATGTCCGGCGCGAGCTGCTCCGGTTTGATCTGGAGATGATAGATGCGCCCCGAGGCGTCGATGGGCAGGTCCGCCTCGGTCAACGGGGCTTTGGCGTGGGGATCGAACATGGGGGCTCCGTGCGTGGTTATGCGTTGCGGGATCGCGCCGTGGCGGCCAGGGACCGGCCGCCACGGCGCATGATGTGTATGACGTTGAAATTCGTATACATGACCCTGGAAAGGTTGTAGGTGCGAATGCACTTTTTTCGAGCCATGCACTATCGCTATTTCCGGGGAGGGGCCTATGGGCAGAATCGACAAGAAAACGCGCCGCAAACTTGACGGCTGGGTCGCCGCCGGATTGATTTCGTCCGGACAGGCCGATGCCATCGAAGTCCACGAGCGGCGGACGGACGCGGACACGTCCTGGGGGATTTTGGTCTTCGCCGGGTTCGGAGCCGTGGTTCTCGGGTTGGGCGTGATCCTGCTTTTCGCTTACAACTGGGCGGAGATGCACAAATTCACCAAGCTCGGCATCGTGTTCGGTTCCCTCGCGGCCGCGCATGGCGTGGGGGTGTGGATGCGGCGGACCCGGAGGCCGCTCGGCGTGTCCGAAGCCGCGCACGTCCTGGGAACCATGCTTTTTGGTGCCGGTATCTGGCTTGTGGGCCAGATCTATCACATCTCCGCCCACTATCCCAACGCCTTCCTGGTTTGGGGCCTTGGGGCCGCGCTCCTGGCCTGGGCCCTGCCCTCCACCCCGCAAGGGATTTTGGGCGCGGTGCTTCTGTGCGCATGGACCTGCGCGGAAGCCATGTCCTTCGGTACGTATCTGCCCCTTGCACCCGTGCTCGTCCTGATCGTCTTTGGCAGCTTGGCCTGGGTCCGGAAATCCCCGACCCTTCTGGCCATCTCGGCGGCCAGTTTCACCATCTCGGCGGTGGCGGGATTTCCGGTCAACGATGAGGCGATCTTCCAGGTCGTGCTGACCATCGCCATGATTTTTTCGGCGGTGTCGTGGCTGGTCAAAGGCCATGCCGGATTCCCATCGGCCTCGGCAGTGCTGGGTGTCATGGGGTTCGGGCTATATCTGCCGCTCCTGTTCATATTGACCTTTCTCGATGCGACCGAGGATCTGCTGGACTTTTCCTTTTGGCGCGACGCGACGCTGTTTGAATGGGTCCCGTCGATCATTCTCGGTCTGGCGGCCGTGGGGGCGATTTATCTCGCCGCACGCCGGGCGGGGGCTAGGCTCGAAGTCAACACGCCGGAGTTTCGGGGCCGGCTGCTTGCTCCCCTGGCGATCTTTCTGGCCTACAGCGCGCTGTGGTGGGCCTCGTCCGTGGGATTGACCGAGCCCGACCGCAGAACTGCGGATATGGCGGACATGCTCGTGACGATTCTGGCCAACGCCGTTTTTCTCTACCACACCGTGGCCTGGCTCTGGATCGGGTGTCGCGACACCCGTCGGGGCTTGGTCGTGTCCGGATCGTTGATGCTCGCGGTCTGGACATTCGCGCGCTTCGCGGACCTCTTCGACAGCCTGTTGGTCCGGGGCGTCGTATTCATGGCCATGGGCGGCGCCTTGTTCGCCGTCGCGAACATCTACCACCGTCAGCGGCGCAAGGCGGCCCAGCCCGAGGCATTTCCAAACGCAACCGGAATGGAGGGTTAGACCATGCGGACCACATTCGTCATCACCGCCATTCTCGCCCAAATCCTGGCCCTGGCCTGGATGGCCGGGCAACGCGAGTGGATCGTCGCCACCGGCCCCACGGTCTGGCTGCGTACCGCTCCGGTCGATCCCAGGGACATGTTCCGCGGTGACTATGTCACCCTGGCCTATGATATCTCAACCATCCCCGCCGACAAGATCGGTCCGGCCCTCAAAGCGGAGTTGGATGCCCTGAACGAGCATGAAGGGCGGCGGCGTTCCTTGAATCGGGAGATTGAACTGTACGTCCAACTGGAAGCCGATCCGGAATCGGACGTGGCCCGGATCGGCCAAGCCGACTCTGTTCCACCGGCCTCGGGCCTGTTCGTCAAGGGATGGGTGCGGGCGTATCGGGGGCAGGGACAGGGCGGGCTGACCGGGGTGCGCTACGGCATTGACGCCTTTTTCGTGGAGCAGGGCACGGGCCGGGAATTGGAGCGGGGCGCGCCGGAAGGAACTCCCGAGAATATCCGGGTACCGCTGGAAATGCAGGTTGCCTTGGGCCAGGACGGTACCGCCGTGCTCACCGGGCATCGTTGGAGCGCCCTTGGCGTCGGATTGGCAATTCACAAGGACACGGCCAAGGGCGAGGGCGCGTCCGATACTGGCCATCCGGTCCGGCTGGAGCTGAACTACTACAATGCCAGCCCCGCGCCTTTGGCCGTGGTGTTGCCGCGCGATCTACGCACCCTGCGACTCATGGTCATGAATTTCGATGATCCAGGCCAGGAGGCCGGTCCGCAAGCCGAGGACGTGTCCCCGTACAGCGATGACGACGTGCGCGTGCTTCAGCCGGGCGAGACCGCGACCGTCGAACTCAATCTGAACGATCCGCGTTGGATGGTCCATCAGTCCGGCAAGGGGGCGCTGCCTCTCTGGCATAAGGACCTCAATGTCCGGACATTCCGTCTGGTCTACCAGACCCCGCCGCCCGAAGCCTGCACCGGTCTGGCCCAGGCCCCGCTCATCTGGCGCGGGCAGCTGCCAAGCCGCGAGTTCAGAACCTACGACCTGCGCCAGGAATGATGGTCACGCCCTCGGCTGGGCAAAAAACCGCAGCCGCAGGGCGTTGCTGACGACAAAGACCGAACTCATGGCCATGGCCGTGAGCACGCTGGACAGATCGGCGCGCATGAGCAGCACCACGTCACCCGATTTCATAAGGCGGACGCCCGGAGGGAACTTCCTGGCGTCCGTACGCATTTGTGGATGTGTGTTTATTGCGCCAGGGCGGCGCGGATCGTGGCGGCCAGCGGGGTGGTTGGACGACCGATGAGGGTGCTGAGGGTATGGCTGTCGTCAAACAGGCCGTCTTTGGACGCGCCGGTGTCGGATTCGGCCAGCAGAACGGCTAGCCCTTGGGGCAGACCAGCGCCAAGGAGCGCCTGGATGTATTCCGCCTCGGGCATGTTTTTGTACACAATATCCTTGCCAGCTTGCCGGGCAATCTCGGCCGCGAATTCGGTCAGCGTGTAGGGTTCATCCCCGGCCAGTTCGTAGATTTTGCCGGCTTGATTATCGGCCAGCATCACGGCTGCGGCCGCGGCCGCGTAATCGCTTCGGGCCGCGGAAGCGATGCGGCCGTCTCCGGCGGAGCCCAGGACCACACCGTATTGCAGAGCGGCCGGAATGCCGGCGGTGTAGTTTTCCGTGTACCATCCGTTGCGCAGTAGGGCATGCGGAATGCCGGACGAGGCCAAGATGGCTTCGGTTTGTTTGTGTTCCAGACCCAGCGGCAACGGAGTCGTGTCCGCGTGCAGGATACTGGTGTAGGCCACGAAGCCCACGCCTGCTTTCCTGGCGGCGTCAATGACGGCGGTGTGCTGCGGAGTGCGCTGGCCCACTTCACTGGAGGAAATGAGGAGCAGTTTGCTCACACCGGCAAAGGCGGTGTCCAAGGTTGCGGGCTGGTCGTAATCCGCCTGGCGGACCTGTGCGCCCAGCGCCGCCAGATCCTCGACCTTGGCCGGAGTACGGACGGCGGCGACAATGGTGTCCGCGGGGATGGATTTCAACAGCTCTTTGACGACGAGCCGGCCTAGCTGGCCGGAAGCTCCGGTGATGGCGATCATACGTACCTCCAATGGGTGTTGTGCTTGGTGATGGGAACCCTTATAAGAGCTTAACTATCTAAAAGTAAGTACGCACGAAAAGGTTAGTATGGAAAAAAATGAAAATTTCAATTCTGACTCAGCGGAGGCGCTGTCCGAACGGTTGAAGACCGGCAATCTGTTCGCGACGCCGTGCCCGTCGCGGGAAGTGCTCAAGCATGTCTGCAGCCGCTGGGGCGTGCTGATTCTGCTGGCGCTGCGGAGCGGGACGCATCGTTTTTGCGAACTGCGCAGGAAGATGGGCGGAGTGAGCGAGAAGATGCTGGCCCAGAGTTTGCGCGCGCTGGTCGAGGACGGATTTGTGCTGAGGGTTTCCTACCCGGTTGTGCCACCGGTGGTGGAGTATTCGCTGACCGATTTGGGGCAGGAGGTGGCTGTGCATGTGACGGCC